>NZ_JAVRCE010000096.1:1216-21857 GCF_034530915.1 Nostoc sp. DedQUE09 | reverse complement strand
CTGGTTTTTACCCCACCCTAACCCTCCCCTTGCAAAGGGGAGGGAATTAGATTTCTGGCTTCTCCCCAATGCATCGGGGGGATTGAGGGGGGTAATTCGACTTGTGTGTACACCGTACCCTAAAAGGAGAGGGAGGAGTAACGAAATTAGAGGGTTTTTGCTCCCCTCTCCTGGTAGGAGAGGGGCTGGGGGAGAGGTCAAAATAGCACTCGTCAAACTCACGTTAAAGTTAAGTTAACTTTTTCGCTCGAATCTTGTCCAAAATTGTACCTTCATCAAAGAATTTTGCCTGAATCTCGTTCCATCTTCCTAAATCTTCAGCTTTGAAAATAGTTTTAATTTGGGGGAAATTGCCTTCTGTTTCTTTGGCGATCGCAGGATTAACGGGACGGAATCCTAATTTGGCAAACTCCCGTTGCGAGTCTGGGGTGTAGAGAAATTTGATAAATGCTTCTGCAACAGAGCGAGTACCATGTTTATCAACATTTTTATCGACAACAGCAACAGGATTATCGATGGAGATATTAATATCAGGCAAAATATATGGGAGCTTTTCACCATTTTTTGGCGATACAATCATCTCTTTTTCATAGTTGAGTAAAACGTCACCCTGACCATCTTTGAAGAACAGTTCGCTGGCATGACGAGCAGTTTTAGGTAACACAGGTACATTATTATAGACTTTAGAAATAAAGTCTATTGCTTGGTTGTCATTTCCGCCAGTATTTATCACTGAACCCCAGAGATTAAGGAAATTCCAACGAGCAGCACCAGAGGTTTTGGGGTTAGCTGTAACTATCTTGACGCCATCTTTTGTTAAATCTGCCCAAGTTTTGATATTTTTGGGATTACCTTCACGAACAGCGATCGCATCTAGAGATTTGGTAACAATTGCGTTATTAGGCGCTTCTTTTTCCCAACCTGGTTGAATAAAACCTGCTTCCACAAGTTTATTAATATCAAGGGGAAGTGACAAATGTACCACATCAGCTTCCTTACCCTCAATAACCGCTGCAAGGGTTTGAGAAACTGATGCATCATAACTTTGATTGAAAGTGACGTTTTGGTTGTGTTCTTTCTTCCATTGTTCGATAAATTTGGGAATTATCTGCTCGTATGCTGCACTAGTAACTGAGTAAGAAACAAAGGTTAGGGTTATATTAGGTTGAGAAGCTGTGCTAGCATTACCAGTGTAATTGACATTACGTAAAGAGCAAGCAGCTAACAGGATACTCAAACTAATTCCAGCCAAAAATAGAGAGACAATGCCCCCCAAAGAATGTCTATAGAACCAACTTTGTATTGGTTGTATGCACCACCGTCTTATAAACTGCAAAGGTTTAACAATACAAGTGGAAACTAATTGAGTTAAATATCTCCTGAGTTGAGGAGTAGGTTGCCACTGGTTCATCAAATTTTTCCTTTTAATCTGGAGTATTTTAAACGAGATACTGTAAAAAATTATTATAAAACGTGGATAAAGAAAAATGTTTTTTATAAACTCAAATTTAAACAAGTGATTCAAGATATTAAGGAGAAGTAGTTTTATAAACTTCTGGACTGCGAATGATGATATGCCCTTTATCACTTTCTTGAATAGCTAAAACTGACGGTAGCTCATCAGGTTTTGCATTTAGAGGCAATGCTTGAAACAAATAAATCCAGCCGCCACGTTCTAAGAGTAAGCGCCAGACTTTCGGCTGCTTTGGATTGCTGATATCATTATCTTCCTTACCTCGCAAGTCATCGAATAAACCTCTATCGCCAATAATGCGATAGCCTTTCAAAGACGGATCGGTGAATATATCATCAAGTTTGCGTCCCCCTGCAAACTTTTCTTCCGGTGTAATTAAGGCTACAACTGGTAAAGTGGAGTTTTGACCCGCGTCTCTTCGTGCATCTGCCTTGCCAACGAGCTAACCAAAATATCACAATTAATACCCAGGATACTATTACTATTTCATTGACTAGCGATCGCAGAAATTCAACTGAGTGCAATTGCTCAAAACCAAATTCAGCTAGAGATTTAAGCCGTTTAGCTGTCCAGCACAGTTGCGGGGTATTCAGTTAGTGGCGAGAAACCGGAAATATGTAGTAGATCAAATCCAGTTCAATTTGCAAAAAAGAATGATTACTATTCTGGCAACGCCTTATTGAGCGTGAATCAATTCATCTGTAGGGACGTATATATATGCCCCTAAGCTTTTGACCTTTCTAACGACAAACACAATATTAACAAGAAACATTGTGATGTTCCTCACAAACATTGCAACATTTCTGACAAACATTACGATATTAATACGAAACATTGCAACATTTCTGACAAACATTACAATATTAATACGAAACATTGCAACATTTCTGACAAACATTACGATATTAATACGAAACATTGCGATATTCCTGACAAACATCATGATATTAATACGAAACATTGCAATATTCCTGACAAACATCACGAGGTTGATAACCACAGCTTCTGTTAAACCCAATGAAAAATAGCTACCTGTTATTTTATGAAAAAATTTCTCAGCAGTTTTTTGGCTTTGGGTATTTGTCTAAGCTTCTCTGTAACTTTTCATCTTATATGGAAAGCTAAGATCATGAATACTTCGATGTTAGTAACATCTGTAGGGGCGCAAGACCTTGCTTACGCCCCTACAATAGTATGTTTTTTAACTGAAACTCCTCTAAGCACACCTAATTTTTGACGGAAGTACGCAATGACTGTAAATATTTTTGTCCAGCTACTTAGACTTGCGTGACGCTAAAAAAGACATTTCCAGAACCAATAACCACTGTATCTCCGAGCAGACGAAAACTTACTATGTCTGTTGGAGCGAGTTTTTGTGATATTGTTGGTTCAAAGCTGGTTCTTGAAGAACTATATAAAATATATTCTCCATCATAATCACCGCTTTGTCCAGGTTGTAAAAGCTGGCGTTGTGGCTGTACAAACTGTCCAAAAGTGTAAAAAGCTTTCGTACTTCCTGAATCATTGTTAACTTGAAAACCTCCCGTAATTTCAGAGGCTTCATCGTAGCTTAATTCAGATAAAAAATTGTTATCCAGGTCAGAAAAGGTAATAGAAAAAGAATCTTTCCCCGTTTTAGAAGTTGTTTTTAACATGATGGATTTCCTAAAAAGACTTTAACTATAGGAATCCGGTTTGATTTTTGAAACGATCTACGTAGTCAGGGAACAGGAAAGAAGGCTTTCTAAGGTGTACTGAGTTTTTTCAGAAATCAAAATATGACTCCTATAATATTATTGTGCTAAACTCAAAAAAGTTTTTCAAGCAGTTTTATATTATTTAATAGTTCTGAAAAAAGAATAATAAATACAGTTGTAAGTCGCAGCTATCAAAGAAAAGTACGACTATGCAGACTAATAATTTATTTTTATATGATGAAAGTATGTTATTAGAGCGCATAAAATACTTTTTAAGTAACAGATATGATACTTTTAATAGTCATTTCACTCTGCTGAAGCTATCACATTGCTTAATATTAGTGAACTTTTCCAATTAGAAATAAACCAACTGAAGCCATTGCTTATTTAAAGCAGTTTTCATCTATTTGAACCACATCTGTTGTAGGGACACAGCATTTATCATAGGTGTCAACTTCAGGTACAAGTTATGTAAGAGAAAGGGTTTTAGGGTTGCCCTCATCCCCTAATATCATGTCCGCCTAATTAGTTATGATTTCCACAGTCATTGCACCCCACACGCCAGATGCTCCACTTGGGGAGACCCCAAGACCGCACTGGCTCCCCTTAATCCCCTCCCCGCTCTTCGGGAGGGGAGACGAAGCGTAGCTTTGGCGGGGTGGGGTTCTTCGGTTTAGTAAGTAATCAAGCGAATATGATATAACCCCTTCTCTCTACAAACCGATTTACTCACAACAACTTGTCTGGTGTAATTGGCAGATCGCGAATCCGCTTACCTGTGGCATGATAAACAGCATTAGATATGGCAGCCGCTACCCCAACAATCGGCAGTTCGCCCAAGCTTTTAGTTCCTAGTGCATTCACATAAGGATCGTGTTCTTCAATAAATTGCACTTCCATATTGGGGATATCTGCATGAACGGGAATCAAGTAATCGGAAAGGTTAGCACCAACTATTCTGCCCTGATTAGCATCCATTACGGTTTTCTCCATCAGCGCCATACCAATTCCCCAGGTAATCCCGCCGATAACTTGACTCCGTGCTGTCTTGAAGTTGAGAATTCGCCCAGCACCATAAACGCCTACGCAACGTCTAACTTTGATTTCTCCTAACAATTCATCAACTGCAACTTCGACAAATATTGCACCAAATGAGTGTTTGGCGTATTCTTTGCCCTCTGGATTGAGTGAAGATTCTTCTGTAACTTCTAAACTTTCTAATTCATGACGGCGCAGAATATCGGTGTAGCTGTCTCGCTTTGATGGGTCTTGTTTTAAGAATATTTGCCCTGACTCGACAATAATATCTTCTGCTTGCGATCCATAAAGCAGAGAATTTGCATCTGCGATCGCCATTTTAATGATCTTATCCCGTGCGGCGATCGCTGCTTGATGTACCGCCGGGGAAACACTGGCAACGGTAATTGAGTTCCCTGTAATCGGGGCTTTAGGAAGATTAGTATCACCTAGTTCAAACTGCACTGGTAAGCCTAATACCTCAGCAGCTACTTGCGTCATCACTGTATAAGTGCCTGTACCTATGTCTTGAGTACCACTTTGTACTTTCACTTCTCCAGTAGCAAAAATTTTTACCTTAACTGATGCAGTTTGAATGTTCGTGGGAAACGTCGCACTTGCCATCCCCCAACCAATCAAAAAATGATTATCTCGCATGGAACGGGGAACTGGATTGCGTTGTAACCAACCAAAAATTTCTGCTCCTTTTTGGTAACATTCTTTCAGGGATTTAGTTGACCAAGGTAATCTTTTGTGCGGCTCGATATCTGCATGATTTATTAATCTTAGTTCAATTGGGTCAATATTTAAGGTGTATGCTAATTCATCCATTGCCGATTCTAAGGCAAACATTCCCGTTGCTTCTCCCGGGCCCCGCATAAAGGTTGGTGTGGCAGTATTGATGCGTGCCAAACGGTATTTAATTTCCAAATTGGGACAGGCGTACATCATTGTTGTTGCTGCACCCACAGGTTCTACAAAGTCATCAAACAGAGAAGTTAAGGATGTACCAATGTGATTGATCAGGGTTAGTTTGCCTTCTTTGGTTGCACCTAACGTTAGCTGCTGCTGAGTTTGGGATCTGTGGCCGCAAGCTGTGTACATTTGCGATCGCGTTAACACAACTTTTACAGGGCGCTTTACTTGACGAGCTGCGATCGCAGCTAAGATTGTATGCGATCGCAGCATTGCCTTACAACCAAATCCGCCGCCTAAATATTTGGAGATGACGCGGACATTTTCTTGAGGAATATTCAGAACAGATGCGATCCCTCTTTGGGTTGCAGAAACGCCTTGAGTGGTTTCATATAATATTAAATTATCCTCTTCCCACATTGCGATCGTTGCCAAAGGTTCTAGGGGATTATGATGTTCCATTGGCGTGGTATAAACTTGCTCTACTACCACATCTGCCTGTGCTTTCGCTGATTCAATATCGCCTCTAGTGATTTTAGCTGGCATCATGCCAAAAAATACTGATTTGGGTTCAAATATCTCTGCACGTGCCGTTGTGGCTGTAGGAATGGCTTCTTCGTAGATAATTTTTATCTGAGAAGCAGCAGTTTGGGCTTGTTCTAAAGTTTGGGCAATTACAATCCCTAGATGTTGACCATCGTAGTAAATGTTATGGTCTTTTTCAGTTGACTGAGGTTGTGGAGGGCCGAAGAAGGGTATTTTTACCAGAGATGGGGTTTGTTGGTAAGTAATGATATCTATGACACCAGGGGCGACTGCGGCTGCCGTTGTGTCTATTTGGATAATTTTACCGCTGGCGATCGCACTTTGAAAAATCACTCCATAAGTTAAATTCTCTATTGGCGCATCGGCTGTGTAAGGTGCTTCTCCTGTAACTTTCAGCCTACCATCAACGCGATCGAGTGGTTTCCCAATAATTTTATTCATAATTTTTCTGCCACAACTGAGAGTGCGCGTACCAAAGCGCGTTTGACTAATTCAATTTTGAATTCATTGTGTGTTTGCGGTTTTGCTTCTTTGACGGCTGCTTCTGCTGCGGCTGTAAAGATATCTTCGTTAATTGCTTTCCCTTTTAATAATTCCTCAGCATCCCTTACACGCCAAGGTTTGGGTGCTACTCCCCCAAAAGCAATGCGTGCTGATTTTATCATCCCTTCTTCTATATCTAAGGCAACAGCCACGGAAACGAGGGCAAATTCGTAAGAAGCTCGATCTCTTACTTTTAAATAATGAGACTTATATGCAAAATCTTGAATTTCAATAGCAACAATTAATTCTCCAGGCTGTAATAGAGTTTCCTTTGCTGGTGTTTCACCTGGTAAGAGATAAAAATCATGAATTGAAATTCGTCGGGCTTTTTCTATTCCTTGGATGCAAATTACCGCGTCTAATGCCGTCAAAGCTACAGCTAAATCCGAAGGATGAACGGCAATACAATGTTCGCTAGCTCCGAAAATGGAATGCGTTCGATTGTAACCTGTAATTGCCGAACAACCTATACCGGGAGTGCGTTTGTTACAAGGAAAAACCGGATCGCGAAAGTAACCACAGCGGACTCGTTGCAGCAAATTACCACCCACTGTTGCCATATTTCGCAGTTGCGGTGAAGCGCTTTGTAATAAAGCTTGGCTAATTACGGGATAACATTCCTGAATTTTGGGATGAAAGGCTACATCGCTCATTCGAGAGATAGCACCAATACGGATTCCATTCGCTTGAGATTCAATCTCTGCTAAGGGCAAACTATTAATATCAATTAATACATTCGCTGTTTGGAGTCCATCTTTCATCAATCCGAGTAAATCTGTGCCACCAGCAATTAATGCAGCAGTTTTATCTTGCTCAATTGTGGCGATCGCAGTCTCTAGTGAAGTAACTTTAGCATAACTAAATGGCTGCATCTTCCATTTCCTCTAGCACATCCTGAATTGCGGCAATAATATTTGGATATGCTCCACAACGGCAAAGGTTTCCACTCATCTTTTCTCTAATTTCTGCTTCAGATTTTGGTGATTCTTCCAATATCATCCCTACGGCTGAGACAATTTGACCGGATGTACAGTAACCACATTGAAAAGCATCATGGGTAATAAAGGCTGTTTGCATAGGGTGGAGTTTACCATCTTGTGCTATTCCCTCAATTGTGGTAATTTCAGTACCGATGTGCATGATTGCCAAAGTCATACAAGAGTTAATTCGCCGATTATCAACTAATACAGTACACGCACCACATTCACCGCGATCGCAAGCTTTTTTAGTGCCCATCAAACCCAGCTTTTCTCGAAGTGCATCTAGTAATGTAACACGAGGTTCTATCTTCAGTGAGTAAGATATATTATTGATATTCAGCGATAAGTCCACTTCCTCTGAACCCAATATTTTCAATTCTTGAGTAAGGGTGTTTGAACTTATTGGAGCTAAGGAATTATCTTCCATATTGAATGGGGATACTAATAGTTATATTTATTATCCCTCTTCTATATCTAAATTTTCACACAATTTCAAATTTTCAAATTCTTAGAGAAATCAGTAACCTTGTATTTTAATTAGAGAAAGTATTTTAATATAACTTATGTAATTTTCACACATTTATATTTGTGAATGCATTCCCAGGATTTAATATAGGAACTTAGTACCGCGAAGCAAAAATAAACCTACTATTTTATTACAGCCAGAAAGTCCAAAATTAAAGCCTTTAGACTTCCGCCTTGCGGTACTAGTACTATTTTTTTTTGCTCATATTATGAACACAAATCTAACTCAAAAATTCTCCAAACCTATAGTAGAGAAAGTTGCCATAATTGGTGCTGGGCCAGGCGGTTTGGCTGCTGCGATCGCACTGAGAAGCCAAGGGATAGAGGTGCAAGTATACGAAAAAGCCCAAGAATTTCGTCCGGCGGGAACTGGACTCGGACTAGCTCCTAATGGCTTGCATTCTCTAGATGCGATGCCTGCGGCGGGCTGCGCCAACGCGCCGGGAATTGTGGAAACCCTCAAAAGTTCAGGATGCGAGGTTCACCATACGGTTTTAAAGAGTATTCAGGGAGAAACAATCCGAACTAACACAACTAAATATCTAGAACAATACGGACAACCGTTGTTAACTATTTGGTGGTATCGTCTACAGCAAGTTTTAGCGTCTAGATTGCCGTCTAATATTATTCACCTTAATCATCGCTGCATCGGCTTTCAGCAAGATGCAAACGGTGTGGAAATTCATTTTGATGGTGAAAAATCGGTAAATGCAGATTTGCTGATTGGGGCTGATGGACTTAACTCCGTCATCAGAGAAACCTTATTTGGCGAGGGTAAGCCTAATTATATCGGTAGTATGTGCTGGCGTGCCGTCATCAAGTATCGCCACGAGCTATTTAATGACTACGAACTAGTTTTTGTCAAAGGCAATAAACAGTTTATGTACCTTCTGAATGTCGGTGGCGGTTATACCAGTTGGATTAGTCGAAAGTTCTCGCCTGAGTACTCCCTTTCCCACAGCGCCGAGGAAGTGAAATCTCGTATTCTCCATGAATTAGCCGACTGGGATAAATCCTTTCGGGCGGTGGTAGAAGCAACACCAGCCGAGCAAATTTGGGAAGGGCCAATTTGCGACCGCCCACCGTTAACTCAATGGAGTCAAGGCAGAGTCACTCTCTTAGGCGATGCGGCTCATCCAATGGCACCTGCTATGGGACAAGGAGCCAATACCACCTTTGAAGATGCATACCAACTACGAGAGTGTTTTTCTGATTCAGCTAATCTCCAAGAAGCTTTGACTAGATACGAACAGTGTCGCATCGAGCGGACAAAACTCATTCAAGCTCGTAGTGCCTTGGGTGAAATGCGTTACTACGACATTAACACGGTGGCATCTAATGGGCAGATGCAACGGCAAATGAGTCCTAATGATGATTTTCACAAATGGGTGTACAGCTTTAAGCCATCTGTAAAAAGTTAAATTCTAGTGTGGGATTAGTAAAGTTACTTTGAACGCAACTAGCGAATAAAGTTATAGTAAGACCTAATCTTCTCGAGTAATTTGAGACTATCAGAAGTGGCTGTTTTTAGTCAAGCCCTCAAACACAACAAATTCGTTGAATAATTGAGAATTACTCGCACAAAATCAACATAACTTAATCTAATTGTTAATTTTTATAAAAAGCTAATAGCTATCCAATACAATTCAGAATGAGCAAGAAAACCCAGATGTAGAGATGTGATTTATCGCGTCTTGAAAAACGAATTATTTACACCAATAACCCTTAACTCAAGCGTATTAGATCGCTATTAGCTTTTTGCGAGAAAGTGAAGTATTAAATCTCGCTTTGGAATTGCTAATTTACCCCTATTTTCGGTCGAGATTGAGCGCAAGTAATCAGTTTAGCGTCTACTTTTTCAGTTCCTGAAAATTCTCAATTGTCAAAAATATTTCTTCATCAGCTATTTGACTATTGTAATCGATATTAATTTTAGTTGGATAGCCGAGTTTAGCATTATATTCTACATCCAGGTTGGATGCCTTACGGTTGATAGCATCTTGAATCACATTAAAGAGTTCGGGAATTGTATCGTATTTTTGAAAGAATTCCGGATTAACTGGTTGACCTGTAGCTACAGAAGTGACAGAAGTTGGTTGACCATTACGTACTCGAATAACTACTGGGCCTCTAGCATCTGGTATACAGAAGCAACTGTTGCTAACTGTAATGCGATAGTTATAAATATTTGCCCGCTCCCACAAACGCTTATTAAATCTCAACCGTCTTGAATTCAAGTTATTATTTGTTTGTGTTTGATATTGTGGTTTCTCTGCATTAGTTTCGGATATCGCTGGTAGATTCAGACCTAGAGATAGCAATAGTGCTGCGCTGATAAGGATAGGTAAACGCATATTAATCGATTTATTAGTTGTAAAAACTCTAACTATTATTATGCTACAGCAAGTTTCAACTGATTTACGGGAGATTGTTTAAATAAACTTTATCTTTTAATTAATTTTTTCTGTAGAAAAATAAATCTGTATTTTTGAAGAATGCCCATCTATAATTCAACTTTCAAGCCAATGAATTAGGAACTTTGCCGACATATTTTTGATCGTCCAAAATTACCTTCTTTTCCAAAGCGATGCTTACGCCTACGCAGCAAGTCTTAAGTTTTTCCTATCTATCTGGATTGAACTGTATAATCCAATACGGTTTGGATAAGCATTTTGAACCCAGAATTACCTTTGGGGAAAAGGTTAAAAGTTAAGGGTTAAAGGTTTTTCTTCCCCTTTAACCAAACCGTATTACTGTATAATCCTCCCCGTACTTGAAGTATGAGGAGGATTCAATTATCCTTAATTAGCAATGTTGATGATTGCTAATTAGGATTTAGCTGCGAGCTTGCAGACACGCCTCAGCTTCTATGGATTTTGAGAGATGTGTGATTACGCAACGATATCAAAGTTCGTAGCTGCCAATACTGGTGCTGCTGTGAATGGATTGTTATCGTTATCAATGTTGGCAAACAAACTACCTGTCCCAAGACCTGATGATGTCAAGTTTTGGTTGAAGAACAAGTTGCCAGTTCCAAGACTGTAAGTAATGAGTCCAGAGCTAGTTGCAGCTGCTGCATCATTAGCTACTATCCTAATTTGGGACAGATTATTGAGTCCGGTAAAAGTTGTCTTATCAAGGACAATCTTATCGCTAAAGTTGCTGAAGTCAGTAATTTTATCTACACCCAGATCGGCACTATTGTACCCAGCACCTGAGTTGAACACAAAGCGATCGCCACCAGCACCGCCAGTTAGGATGTCATTACCAGCACCACCTCGTAAAATATCATTACCAGCATCTCCATAGAGTAAGTCATTGCCAGCACCACCATAGAGGATGTCATTACCAGCACCACCAAAGCCGGTTAATGGTGTCGCTGTACCACTACCATCAAGGAAGTCATTTCCAGCCCCACCTGTGAACCAGACTGCATTTACAGAAGTTCCTGATAGGTTGTTGACATCGAGGGTGTCATCACCTCCACCACCATTGATTTCAAACCTCTCTGCACTGTCTACAGTCAGAGTGAAGGGAACCAAGTTCAGCCGATCAAAGATTGCTCTACCTTGAGCATCTTGTTCTAGGCGGAAGTTGTCTCCTACACCCGCACCGTTGACCTCAACTACGTCAAAGCCAGCGTTACCGCTCATTCTGTCGCTACCATCACCATTGTTCCAGATCAGGCGATCGTTGCCGTTTCCACCAGTGAAGGTGTCATTGCCACGATTTCCGATTAGGGTATCGTTCCCGCCCCCACCGGATAGAAAGTCGATACCATCGCCACCTTGTAACAGGTCATTACCGATATCGCCAGAGAGGAAGTCATTGCCAGTACCACCTGTCAGGCTGTCATTACCCTCACCACCCAAAGCTCTCAACGGTGTTGCTGTACCACTACCATCGAGCAAGTCATTTCCAGCCCCACCTGTGAACCAGACTGCATTTACAGAAGTTCCTGATAGGTTGTTGACATCGAGGGTGTCATCACCTCCACCACCATTGATTTCAAACCTCTCTGCACTGTCTACAGTCAGAGTGAAGGGAACCAAGTTCAGCCGATCAAAGATTGCTCTACCTTGAGCATCTTGTTCTAGGCGGAAGTTGTCTCCTACACCCGCACCGTTGACCTCAACTACGTCAAAGCCAGCGTTACCGCTCATTCTGTCGCTACCATCACCATTGTTCCAGATCAGGCGATCGTTGCCGTTTCCACCAGTGAAGGTGTCATTGCCACGATTTCCGATTAGGGTATCGTTCCCGCCCCCACCGGATAGAAAGTCGATACCATCGCCACCTTGTAACAGGTCATTACCAGCATTTCCAAAAAGGCTGTCATTTCCATCCAAACCATTGAAGTTATCAGAAGCGGCATTACTAATACCTACATCTGCGCCATTAGTTGGGCCTGGGCCTGGAATCCAAGTTACTGCCATGATTAATACTCCTAATTCTTAATTTATCTAAGTGAACAATGAGTTACTAATACTTCATTTTTAAAAGATGTATGGAAGTACTAGTTTCTCTCTATGAACTAGAAAACTTATAGTTTTTAGCTGCTAGGTATTAATCAGAGATATTTCCTTGTTTTATGCAGAATATTGGTTTTTGTAAAATTTCTTCACTATTAGTTTTAGAGACAGACTTGACCTTTTTACGGCATTTTCAAAATCAATAATATTTCGTAAATCCCTTGCACAAACTAGCTTTCAACTGATTAAGCGATTTTAGTTAAAGTCCAAATAAATGTAAGTAGCGTTGAATAAAGGACAATCTTAAATACTAAACCGTATTAGTATAGTAACTTTGCTGACAACTGGTTAATCCGTTGATGAGTATTAATAAGTGAGTGCTTATCTATAAAATATGGTAAGTTTTTATTCAAAGTATTTATAAGTGCTAGTGACTTAAAAGCACCTAATAAAAATTAATTCATTCAGTCATTAACCCAGATTTTTATTGAGCTTGGAGCATTTATTTTTACATTTACTCTCAAACAAATATTTGTTCAATGAGTAAAATGTAATACCTTAATCTGATTCAATATTTTGGTTCTAGAGTTACGTAAATTCGACGACTTATATCGTGTCCGCTGAATTGCCCATAATAAAGGAACCTCACCCTGGTTTTGCTACGCAAAGCCTTCTAATAGGACAGGGTGAGGTTTAAAAGAACTTTTGGGTAATCACATGACTGGTGTTGTATACTGTAAGCCTACTAGGGGAGAGGCCACGCAGGAATCACAAATAATTTACCGCAGTTGATATCATTCCCTGGCTGACAGGCAAGGAATCAGAGAATACTAACTCGCGGCTAAATTGCCCCAACCTACATAGGGTAACTTTGCAGCTGTTGCTCGAACTTGGTCAGCATTGGTCACCAACTGACCGCAAGCGTCCCAAGTTCCAGAAATAAATGTGCTTCTTGTCCCTTCACCGATCACAACTGGGGCAGTGTAATCACCAATTTGCACTTGCAAGGTTTCCAGATTCACTATCACGGCGGCTTGAGGATTGGCAGCGACTAACTCTTGCAGTTCTTTAACAGTAACAGCATCGGCTGTCACACAAGGTATGCCCATTGCCACACAGTTACCGAAAAAGATTTCGGCAAAGCTTTCACCGATTAAAGCTCGAATTCCCCATTTTGCGATCGCTTGGGGTGCGTGTTCCCGTGATGAACCACAGCCAAAATTTCTATTGACTATTAAAATATTCGCCCCTTGGTACTGGGGTTGGTCAAAGGGATGTTCACCCTTAAGTGCTGTCCGATCATCGATAAATGCGCCTTCGCCTAACCCATCAAAGGTTACGGCTTTCAAATATCGCGCGGGAATAATGCGATCGGTATCTATATCATTGCCCACTAAGGGTACACCGCGCCCTGAAACTGTTTTAACTTCACTCACCATAAACTTTATCTATTCTTTTAATGACAGACTGTTGAAAAAGGGACTGGGGATTAGGGCAGGTGAGGGGCAGGGAAAAAGGGTAAAGGGAAAAGAGATAAATTAACCTTTCCCCCTTACCCCTTTCCCTTTCCCCATTCCCAATGCCCCTCTAAAATTACAAGAGTTCACGCACATCAGAAACTTCGCCTTTAATCGCAGCAGTGGCGACCATCGCCGGACTCATTAACAATGTCCGACCGGAAGAGGAACCCTGTCTTCCTTTAAAGTTGCGGTTGGAGGAAGAGGCGCTGATTTGTCTTCCTTGCAGCTTATCAGGATTCATAGCTAGACACATAGAACATCCCGGTTCGCGCCACTCAAATCCAGCTTCCTGAAAGATTTTATCCAGTCCTTCAGCTTCCGCCTCTTCCTTCACCCGTTCCGAACCAGGGACAACGAAGGCTTTAATTCCCTCTGCAACGTGGCGACCTTTGGCGATTTTTGCCGCTTCCCGCAAATCACTAATTCTGCCGTTGGTGCAACTACCAATAAAGCAGACATCTATTTTCGTACCCTTAATCGGTTGACCGGGAAACAAATCCATGTAACGGTAAGCTTCTTCGGCAATAAATCGGTCTTCTTCTAGCAGTTCTTCCGGCTGAGGTACTGACTGGTTGATACCGATACCTTGACCGGGAGTAATCCCCCAGGTGACGGTAGGAGAAATTTCCGCAGCGTCAAATATCACCACATTATCGTATTGGGCATCAGCATCGCTCTTGATGGAATCCCACCAAGCTACTGCTTTGTCCCAATCTGCATTTTTGGGAGCAAAATCTCTACCTTTGAGGTAATCGTAGGTAACTTGATCCGGATTAACGTAACCGCAACGCGCACCGCCTTCGATCGCCATATTGCAGACAGTCATCCTCTCTTCCATATTCATTTGCTCAAATGTCGTACCGGCAAATTCGTAGGCATATCCCACGCCACCTTTCACGCCAAGGGTGCGGATAATATGTAAAATTACATCTTTGGCGTAAACACCAGGGTTGAGAGTGCCGTTAACTTCGATTCTGCAGACTTTCAGTTTGGAGAGAGCGAGGGTTTGGGAAGCGAGAACATCCCGGACTTGACTAGTACCGATACCAAATGCGATCGCACCAAATGCCCCATGACTGGAAGTGTGACTATCTCCACAAGCGATCGTCATTCCTGGTTGGGTCAGCCCGAGTTCTGGAGCGATAACGTGAACTATACCCTGGCTCCCAGAGCCAATGTTGTAAAAAGTTATATTATTTTCTTGACAGTTATTTTCCAGCGCCTGAATCATTTCCTCTGCCAAGCTATCGACAAAAGGACGCGCCTGGTTTTCTGTCGGCACAATATGATCGACCGTGGCGACAGTCCGCTCTGGAAACAGTACTTTTAGACCCCTCTCGCGTAACATAGCAAAGGCCTGGGGACTGGTGACTTCATGAATTAGGTGAAGCCCGATAAATAGTTGCGTCAGCCCTGAGGGAAGTGTACCAACGGTGTGTAAGTCCCAAACTTTGTCAAACAGGGTACCTTTGCTCATACGTCAATCAGTATTTAAAGAGTCCGGTCTTAAATAGTATCAAAAAATAGTCTGGGTTTTTGCAGATAACTTAAATATTTTTAAACGCAAAGGGGCACAAAGGTAAGCGCAGAGGTACGCAGAGAATTCGCGATGTCATTTGATTGCCTTTGAGGTAGTAAATGCGAAAATTCTCCGAAATATTGAGATGCAAAGATGTAAATAACTTTATCCTTTTGAACAAGGATATGTTAAGACAAGACCAGATTATTGCACTACCAGGTTATGTCCATAGATTTACGGGAATTTTATCAGGCTAGCGATCCCAGCAGAACTCTGTTTGTCAACCATAGCTCTGATAGCAAGTATTACATAGATTTTTCCTCAGTCCGAGGTGGTGATATTCTTGGCAAGCTGAAGCAGAAAATTACTTTTTTTAAGCCCAATGAACCCACTTGCACGTTATTTACTGGGCATATTGGTTGTGGCAAATCGACAGAACTGTTACGGTTACAGGCAGAACTGGAAAAGTTAGGCTTCCATGTGGTCTATTTTGAGTCCAGTGATGATTTGGAAATGACTGATGTCGATATTGCCGATGTGCTACTAGCGATCGCTCGGCGGGTAAGTCAAAGTCTGGATAAAATTACCCTGGAGTCACCCAACAAATTTAATGAGTTGCTGCAAGGTGCTTGGAAGGTTTTAAACTCTGAGGTGACGGCGGGAAAAGTTAAGCTTCCGGTGCTTGGTGATGTCGGTTTATCGGCAGATAAAGATAAGTTTTCTTTGTCTATGGGCATTGGTGAAATCACCGCGAAGATGAAAAATGACCCAGCGCTGCGAGAAAAACTCAATCAGTATTTAGCACCGCAAAAAACTAAACTGCTGGAAGCGATTAATCAAGAATTATTGGAACCTGCGATCGCTAAACTCAAACAGCAGGGTAAAAATGGTCTGGTGGTAATTGTCGATAATCTTGACCGCATAGATAATCGTGCCAAACCTTGGGGTCGTCCGCAACAGGAATATCTATTTGTCGACCAGGGTGAATTTTTGACGAAGCTGAATTGTCATCTCATTTACACCATGCCTTTGTCGTTGAAGTTTTCCAATGATTACGGAATGCTGACTCAACGTTTCCCAGAAGATCCCAAGGTGTTACCAATGGTACCTGTCCAATGGTGTGATGGCAGCGTTCATACACAGGGAATGGCACTCATGCAGCAGATGGTACTAGCAAGAGCTTTTCCTGACATGACACCAGAGGAGCGTTTAAATCAAGTTACCGAGATTTTTGATAGTGCTGCTAGCTTAGAACGCTTATGTCAAATGAGCGGTGGTCATGTGCGGGACGTACTGAGGCTGCTGAATACTTGGATTATGGAAGAAATGAGTCTTCCTTTAACCCGTGAAACCTTAGAGCAAGTGATTCGTTCTCGGCGGAATGAGATAATGTTGCCGATTTCTGAGGATGAGTGGCAATTGTTACGCCATGTCAAGGAAAGAAAAAAGGTGAGTGATGACCACGGATATCAAAAACTGATCCGCAGTCGGTTTGTCTTTGAATATCGGGATGGTGGCGAGTCTTGGTTTGACGTTAATCCGGTTTTGGCTGAAGCGAGGGAATTAAGTTTGTAGTCAGCACTTTAGTGCTTATTATTCTATGTCTTTGAAAGCACTAAAGTGCTTACTACGAACTAAACACATAAGTTTATGAGTCCACAGCAACCACCAAAAGATGACCATGTAAACAGCGATGTCTACGACGGGCTACGCCTACGCTCCCTAAAACAATTAGCTTGGGCGATCGAATCCTCTGTGGGACAGTTTAAGCTGATACTGGCACGGTGTAATTATGCTAGCTTGCGCGATCGCTTAATCTCCAGATTGCGAGAAATTTGTCAAGTCGAAATTCGTGTCTTGGCAGTGCAGCAATCGAACAGGACTCTTTATACTACCATTCAGGAAGAATTCGGCGAAGAAATGCCAGCCTGTGTGATGGTTGTGGGTTTGGAATCAGTGCAGAATTTGTCTGTGATGTTAACTTCTGCAAATCAGGTGCGGGAAGAGTTTCGTAAGAATTTTCCTTTTCCCTTAGTGTTGTGGATTGACGATGAAATCTACAAGCAACTAATACAGCTTGCACCAGATTTAGAAAGTTGGGCAACTACGAGAGATTTTGCCATATCAACACAGGAATTAGTAGATTTTGTCATCGAAACGGCTAATCAATGGTTTAGTAATAACTTAAAACTTAGCGTAGATGAATATATTAAACTGGAAAATGAGTTAGAAGCGGCGCAAAGATATTTGCTCAAACAGCCAGATGTTTATAATTTAGAAATTGAAGCTAATTTAGAATCTTTATTAGGTTTTATCAAACAGATAAATAGTCAAAAAGATTCGGCGTTAGAGCATTATCACAAAGCTGATCAGCTCTGGCAGCAAATTCATAATTTAGAACGACAGGCAAAAATCCTCAGTGAGATTAGTTTTTGTTATTATTTAAAAGCTTTTAAACATCAAGATATCAATCATCCAGATTGGCAAGCAACTTGGCATTATATCCAAGAGTATATAAATTTTATTAGCAGATTTAGAAGTCCAGATTTAACTGAGTTTTCACCTAATCTGGAAAAGTTAACGCGAAACCTAACCCCCCAACCCCCTTCCCTACTAGGTAATGGGGAAAATTCAAAGCCTCTCTCCTTGCAGGAGAGAGGTTTGGAGAGAGGTTTTCCATATTCTCAGCGAGATTTAATTGCTAATGCAGTAGTTAAATTCGGTGATATCTTGCGAGACTTGCAAAAGTGGGAAACTTTGCAGAGTCTTTCCGAACAAGCTTTAGTAATCCATCAAAATAACAACCAGCCAAGAGAATTAGCCAAGGATTACGGTTTTTTAGCTGAGGTAGCCTTGGCTAAAAAGAACTGGATCAAAGCAAATCAGCTTGTTCAGCAAGCCTTAAAGGTTTTTTCTACAATTCCCAATCTGGAATCAGCAAATACATTAGGGATTTTATCTGATATTCCCGAAAGAGATTTTAAATCAAAAGACTTGAGTTTATATCGGTTTGTTTTAGGTCGTTCTCAATACCATTTAGGTCAAACTCAACAGGCAACTCTCAGCTTAGAAACTGCTATAAATGTAGGTAATCCCCTAGAAAATGTCAGGCTTTACTTGGATATTCTCAAATTTTTGCAGCAGCTTTATTTTGAGCAAAAAGAATATCTCAAAGCATACAAAATCAAACAGGAACAGCGTTCCATTGAACAGCAATTTGGCTTGCGGGCTTTTATTGGCGCGGGTAGGTTAGAAGCTACAAAGCAGGCATTTGTAGAGACATTGCGCTCAAACTCTCCCCAAGGAAACATTGCCCCGGAAATTGCTGCATCTGGTCGCCTCTTGGATGTAGAACGTTTAATTGAACGCATGGGTCGCCCTGATTATAAGCTGATAGTAATTCATGGGCAATCGGGTGTCGGCAAAAGTTCCCTGGTGAATGCGGGACTGATACCAGCTTTAAAGAATAAAGCGATCGGTACTCAAGATTATTTGCCAGTGGTAATGCGCGTTTACACCAACTGGGCGGAAGAATTGGGGAGGCTTTTGGGAAATGAGGGGGATGAGGGCAAGGGGCAGGAGGCAGGGACCAGGGGAGAAGGGGATGAGGGGGAGTTAGAACTTCAAGTTTCGACTTTTGAACTTGGAAGTTCGACCTCAGAAGGTCAACTTTCACCCTCAGAAGGTCAACTTTCACCCTCAGAAGGTCAACTTTCATCCTCAGAAGGTCAACTTTCACCCTCAGAAGGTCAACGTTCACCCTCAGAAGGTCAACTTTCATCCTCAGAAGGTCAACTTTCACCTTCAGAAGGTCAACTTTCACCTTCAGAACTCGGAACTCCACAATATTTAATATCCAAACTTAAAGAAAACGAACAGCGCAACCTCCGCACAGTGCTAATTTTTGATCAATTTGAGGAATTTTTCTTTGTTTACACTGAACCTACACAAAGGAAGCAATTCTTTGAGTTTCTGGGAGAGTGTCTGAATGTTCTATCGGTGAAAGTTATCTTATCGCTGCGGGTAGATTACATTCATTACTTGCTAGAGTGCAATGATTTGTCCAGTCTCAAGATTATTGGCAATGACATTCTCAGTAATAATGTGCTTTACAAGTTGGGGAATTTCTCGCGTGCTGATGCGAAGTCAATTATCCAGCGTTTAACTGAAAATACTAGTTTCCGCTTGGAATGTGCATTAATTGAACAACTGGTGCAAGATTTAGCCGGAGAATTGGGTGAAGTTCGTCCCATTGAGTTGCAGGTTGTGGGGGCGCAACTGCAAACGGAGAATATTATAACTCTGGCAGAATATCGGCAGCGTGGTACTAAGGACGAATTGGTTAAGCGTTATTTAGATGAAGTTGTTAATGATTGCGGTGTTGAAAATCAGCAGACGGCAGAATTCTTACTGTATTTACTGACGGATGAAAAAGGAACTCGCCCCCTAAAAACTCGCGCTGAATTGGAACGCGATTTGATGCCGTATTTCTCGGAGATCCCCCCAACCCACGCCAGTCGCTCCACTTGGGGAGACCCCAAGACCGCGCTGGCTCCCCTTAAAAAGGGGGGCTTTATTTCTTCAACTCTCTTTTTAGGGGGGTCGCCACAGGCGGGGGAATCAAAAACCAGGGCGGAACAAGCTTCTGAAATCAGCAAATTAGATTTAATATTAGAAATTTTTGTCCAATCCGGCTTGGTGGTTTTGCTACCAGAAAACCCCGCAGACCGTTATCAACTGGTACATGACTACATCGCCACCTTTATCCGCCAGCAACAGGAACCGAAGTTAAAGCAGGTAATGGCGGAACTGGAAAAAGAACGAGAACAAAGAAAACAAAGTGAAGTAAAACTTAATCGTGTTTTCAAACGCGCCCTTCTTGGTTCCATAAGCGCAGGTTTAGGATTTGCTGTTTTAGCTGCGGCAACATTCCAGTGGGCAGTAGAAGCAAATGTTAGTCAAATTAACGCCATCAATAATTCTTCTGAAGCCTTTGCTGTCTCTGGACAACATCGAGATGCTTTAATAACAGCCTTAAGGGCAAGTAACAAACTCAAGCATACACTTTGGGCACAGCACAGAAGCGATATCCTAATACAAACTGTGGCAACTTTACAGCAAGGGGTTTACTTAAAGCCAAATGAAAAAAAAGAAAATCGTGCCATAGAGGTAAATACCTTAGAAGGGCATAGCAGTTGGGTCAGTAGCGTAGTCTTCAGCCCCGATGGCAAGACACTGGCTTCTGCAAGTGTTGACAAGACGATCAAACTCTGGGATGTCAGCACAGGCAAAGCCATGAAAACCCTGACTGGGCATAGCAGTAGTGTCTGGGGCGTAGTCTTCAGCCCCGATGGCAAGACACTGGCTTCTGGCAGTGGTGACAAGACGATCAAACTCTGGGATGTCAGCACAGGCAAAGCCATGAAAACCCTG
>NZ_JAVRCE010000096.1:0-1116 GCF_034530915.1 Nostoc sp. DedQUE09 | reverse complement strand
ACTGGGCATAGCAGTAGTGTCTTAGGCGTAGTCTTCAGCCCCGATGGCAAGACACTGGCTTCTGGCAGTAATGACAAGACCGTGATTTTATGGGATTTGGATTTCGATAATTTATTACACAGTGGTTGCAACTTGTTGAATAATTACCTAGTTATCCATCCAGAAGTGTTAGAAGAGTTGCAATTATGCCAAACTCCATCTCGCTTGGCGCTAGGGGCGACAGCGTTAGTCATCCAAGGTGAGAAGCTTGCGCGAGTTGATGATATTAATGGCGCTGTTGAAAAGTTTCGCAAGGCACAGCAGTGGGATAATAATTTAAAGTTTGATTCCCAGGCGAGAGCAAAAGAGTTTGTCAACAAAGGCAAGGCTGAACGCTCAATTGATGAAGGAAACAGCCGCTTACAAGAGAAAAAGTTTAAGGAAGCACTAGCAGATTATACCGCAGCTCTCAAGCTCGATCCAAAAGTTGAAATTACTGCTGATTCTTGGAACTCTCTGTGTTGGGATGGTAGTCTGCAAAAAAAAGCGGCTGATGTCTTACCAGCCTGTGAAAAAGCCGTTGCACTTGCACCTAAAGATGGCAATATTCGTAATAGTCGTGGCTTGGCTAGGGCACTGACAGGGAATATCCAAGGGGCGATTGAGGACTTTGAAACATACATCGCCCAGACTGACAATAAAGATAGTAAAGCACAACGGCAGCGCTGGGTGAAAGATTTACGGGCGGGGAAGAATCCGTTTACAGATGCAGAGCTTAAGAAGTTACGAAATTAGTGAGACATTGTGCAAAAAAATGAAGTTATTTCACTTTTGCAAAAATATGTCTATGACCTCTCTCCAAACCTCTCCTCTTCTAGGGGAGAGGCTTTGAGTCTTACTCCCCTTCCCTTGTAGGGAAGGGGTTGGGGGTTAGGTCTCTATTGAACTCAACCCAGAAGCGCTATAGATAATCACAAGGTGGAAGGATGGCATACAGCGATTTCAGTCTCGCCAAAGTGAAAAAGAGTTTTGATTTAAAACTCGATGAAACTCAGAATTTATTTGCTGATACAAAACTTGTGATATCAATTTACATTGAAGTTGCATATAATAGAGCGTCGAGTGTGAGTGAGACAA
>NZ_JAVRCE010000095.1:0-23617 GCF_034530915.1 Nostoc sp. DedQUE09 | reverse complement strand
TCTCACTCACACTCGACGCTCTATTATATGCAACTTCAATGTAAATTGATATTAGTTTGAGTTGCCGTAGAAGCTGATGCGTCTTGTTCTCCTTTAGATTGGTGAAGCTCAATGCCCAGCTCGATTAACTTCATTATTGAGCGATCGCCCAATACAAACCACTCAAGTTAGTTGAGTTAAAACGCGATTTAATTGTTCTGTGGTTGAAGAAGACCGCAGAAAATAAGCTAGGAGCAATTAAACCTGGTATACTCTAACCAAAATGGAATCATTTGCCTGTCAATCTGTGTTGCTCAAACTCCCCGTGAGTCATTGATTAAAGAAACGCCCGATATCTTAAGAAAAGATTCGCTAATTCCTTTGCACCATCGGCTGATCTATGGATTCCAACTCATCAAAAACTAGACGAGGGCGCTCCACTTCTTCTCGAGTGCGAGGAGCCATCCTATCACCTCAAGGTTGGCAAAAGTTTCAGACGGCAAAACAGCAGGCAGAATCCGACGAAACCTGGGGTAAGCGCTTCAGCCAGGAAGATCTCAGCGATCGCACCGGACTCTCCCTAAATACCCTCGCTCGCATTTTCAAGCGCGAACTGGGGGTTGATCGCCAGTCATTAGAGTATCTCTTCCGAGCGTTTGGGCTGGAATTGACGCAGGCAGACCTGACATCCCCTGCCTCATCCCAAGAGACAGAGAGCCGATGGACAAATCCCCAACAGGACTGGGATACCGCAGTCGATGCCTCAGTGTTTTATGGGCGTGAGGTAGAACTGACACAACTGTGGCAGTGGGTTGTGTCTGAGCGCTGCCGCATAGTCGGGCTATTGGGCATTGGTGGCATTGGCAAAAGTACGATCGCGGTCAAAGCTGCGCTGCAAATGCAAGCAGAATTTGAGATTGTTGTCTGGCGCTCTTTGGCTAATGCACCACCACTGGATGAACTTCTGTCAAGCCTGCTGAAGTTTCTCATGCCGCTTTTTGGGGAAGATCCGATCATTCCCACCACGCTTGCTCAACAGCTTTCCAAACTGATGCAATATCTGCGATCGCGTCGGTGTTTATTGCTATTCGATAATGCTGAAACCATTTTGCAACGTGAGCTAGTGGGACAATGGATCTCGGGCTACGAAGATTACGGACAATTGCTTAGAGCCATTGGCGAAGCATCCCACCAAAGTTGTTTGTTGCTCACTAGCCGAGAAAAGCCACGCGAAATGGCACTGATGGAAGGCGCACAGGCGCTAGTGCGATCGCTAACCTTAACTGGGCTAACCCCTGCTGATGGACGCGCTATCTTTCGGCAAAAAGGAGCGTTTACAGGTTCAGAAGCCGAATGGGAGACTTTAATCCACCACTACGGTGGCAATCCTCTGGCATTGAAACTGTTGGCAGCCGCAATTGGGGATTTATTTAACGGCAGCATTACTGAGGTGTTGCCGTATCTGAGTCAGGGATTGGCTGTTTTTGAAGACATCCGTGATTTGCTAGACCGTCAGTTCGCTCGCCTATCCGAAGCCGAACAGAAAACACTGTTCTGGTTTGCAATTCATTGGGAGCCAGTCTCGATCGCAGATATTCGAGAGAACGTGGTTGATCCTGCTACTCAACAAAGTGTACCTAATTTGATCAACTCACTACTGAGGCGATCGCTAATTGAAAAAACTGATGGGTTATTCTTCTTGCAACCTGTGGTGATGGAATATGTCACAGAACGCTTTGTACAGCAAATTTGCATCGAATTTGAGACGCAGCAGCTTAACGTTTGGCAAACGCATCCCTTAGTGCGAGTACAAGCAAAAGATTACATTCGAGAGATTCAGTCGCGCTTAATTGTGCAACCTGTGATGGAACGGTTGCTGTCTCGCTTTGGCAGCATCGCCGCAATCGAAGCGCAAGCCAGGCACTTATTAACGCAACAGGGGAAGAAACCAGGATACACCGCAGGCAACCTGATGAACCTGCTGGTACAGTTTCAAGTGGACTTACGCGGCTGGGATTTTTCTGGTCTTGTGCTGCAACAAGCCGACTTGCGGCAGGTCGATTTAACAGGAGTCAATTTTCAAAATGCCACTTTCGCCAAGTCCATCTTTTCAGAAACACTCAATGTTGCCATGTCGATTGGCTTGAGTCCAGACGGCCAGATGATGGCAGTGGGCGATTCTAATGGGAACATCTATCTGTGGAACATTAGCACAACCCAACTTATGGGCATCTTTTCAGGACACAAAGGCTGGGTTTGGTCGGTTGCCTTTAGTTCGGATGGCAGAACGTTAGCCAGCAGCAGTACTGATAGTTCGGTGCGCTTGTGGGATATCCAAAGTGGGCAATGCTTGCAGGTGCTAACAGAACATAAAGGTTGTGTTTGGTCAGTGAGTTTTAGTCCTGATGGTCAGCAATTAGTGAGTGGCAGTGACGACCAAACGGTGCGCCTATGGAATTTGCAAGGGAAGTGTCTGCGTGTCTTGAAAGGACACACCCAGAGTGTTTATGCTGTCCACTTCGCGCCTGACCAGCAAACCTTAGCCAGTAGCAGTAGTGATACAACCATTCGGATCTGGGATGTCAGCAATGGGAACTGCCTGAGTGTCTTACAGGGGCATACCAGTGGGGTTCGGTGTGTGCGATTCAGCCCGGATGGTCAACTGCTAGCCAGTGGATGCCAGGATGGGTCGATTCGATTGTGGAGCGCTCATCTCTCACACGATCAACATCCAAAACCCCATTTCATCAATTCTAGTGCCAAGTTGCTGCATGGACATACCGATTTTGTTTGGGATATCGCCTTTAGCCCGGATGGTCGTCTCTTAGTAAGCGGTGGTCGCGATGGCACTCTACGCCTTTGGAATGTGAAGGACGGGCAATCCATTTATGTACTTGAAGGTCATAAGCATGATGTTTATGGGCTTGCTATCAGTGCCGACAATCAATTGTTGGTGAGTGCAGGAAAAGACCATACCGTGCGCCTATGGAATTTGCAGAGTGGACGAAACCTGAAAACGTTGCGTGGATATACTGGTGGGATTCACTCCCTAAGCCTTAGTTCGGATGACCAAATACTTGCTAGTAGTGGTCAGAATGAAATGATTCAGTTGTGGCATTTGCAACTTGATGGCAATCTGCCGCAACTTCAACCCTATAAAACCTTTTCCAGCTCAACCCGTTGGATTTCATCATTAAGCAACGTTAGCTTTAGTCCTGATAATCTAACTCTTGCGATCAATCGACACGATGAATCAATCGCTTTATGGAACATCCAAACTGGGCAGCTTGAGCGATGGTCAGCACACAATGCTTCTGTATGGACAGTTTTGTTTAACCCAAGCGGACAAATTTTAGCAAGCAGTAGTTATGATTGCACCGTGGGACTTTGGGATGTGCAAACACATCACTGTTTGCATGTGTTACGTGGACACCAGAACGGAATTCCGGCGATCGCGTTTGACCCGGATGGTCAATGGTTGGCAAGTGGCAGTTTTGATCTCACCATTCGGCTATGGGATGTGCAAACTGGAGAATGTTCGAGAGTATTGCATGGACATACGGGCGCAGTTTTCGCACTGGCATTTGATCCGGGTGGCTACCGACTAGCAAGCGCCAGTCATGACCGAACCATTCGGCTATGGGACGTAGAAACAGGGGCGTGTTTGCAAGGCTTTCAGGGGCATACAGGAGCTGTGTGGACGGTTGCCATCAGTCCTCAAGGTAATACCTTGGCAAGTGGCGGTGTTGATCAAACCATTCGAGTGTGGGATCTGCAAACGGGGCATTGCCTCCATATTCTGGATGAACATAGCGGTTGGGTTCGGTCAGTTATCTTTAGCTCTAACGGTCAAATCCTATTTAGTTGTAGTGACGATCGCACAATCAAGCTTTGGGATGTGCAAACAGGATGCTGTATCGAGACGTTGACGGTCAATCGTCTGTATGAAGGTATGAATATTCAAGGTGCAACCGGATTGACAGTAGCTCAAAGAACTACCCTGAAAGCGTTAGGGGCAATTGACCATTGAAGCTCGCTTGTGTTCAATTGTGTCTAGCAACTGTTGATAGGCGTTGAGCGATCGCGCCATTTCCTCGTTCACGAGTTGGTCAATCTGCTCATCCGAGAGAATTTCTGTTTCGCTTGTTATAATCTGTTCATCGCTTTCACCGTCAATCAGCCTTGTAGGCAGCAGAGAAACCTTACGATACATCTCTAAAGTCGATGGCGATAGCAGCATCACTGTTTCAGGAACCCTTAGAGCCTGAATATAATGCCATGCGAATTTAGGTGGAATATCTGTGCAATCCCAAACCAACCGCAGTGGCTTTGCCCCTTTAGGCAGCGATCGCTGGCGTTCACTTTGATAGTGTTCATAGAGTAACCTGGATTGCATCATGCCAAAAGATGTTTCTGAGTCAGCAATGAATGGATTAATCGCCGCATCCCACCGATCAATGGCAAAACTGACAAAGCAAACGCCGTTACTCACGGACTTTCCTAGCTGAATCTGCTTCTCTAATCCTCTGAGATAACTGTCAAAGACCTGGTTGTATACCTTTAGAGAAAACACTAACGTAGCATTCACATTCATGCCTTCGCGAAGCAGTTGTTCAATCACTGGCAGCATTAATCGAGTTGCTGGAATTCTCAGCAATAAATTACTCCACCCTACACTTCGCCAGATTTTTTGAGCGGCAGCGATCGCAGTTTCAGCTTCAAATAGCGTGTCAGGCGGCAGATCGACTTGAACATAGCCATCTCGTCCTTGTGTATGAGCATGAACTTGTTTCAAGCGATCAGCCGCTAATTGCAGGTCTCGCACCAGCAAATATTCATAATCTGATCGAGCGCTCCGGCTCATCCCTTGTTGTGCCAGCGTATTGAAGTCGCGATCGTACTCATGTCCCTGGATGGCAAGGTTCAACGCGTCAAAGTTCGAGCGTGTACCCTTTAACCCATCCTCTTCAATGGCTTGTTGCAATTGACCACTGCTCACCCAGCTTCGCTCAAACCCATCAAGCCAAATGGATTGTCCAGAGCGACGGAGTGACTGCAACAGGTTCATAGCTGACAAACTTTATGCTCAAAGATTCAAACGTTCAATAAACCAGTTTGGCAACTTTCTTCAAATGACACCACGCAAGATCCCTGAGTTAAGCTCCAATTTAAGTAGGGGTGTTAAAAAAAGCGGTATCCCCTTATTGACCACGGTTAATCCAAACGCCTCTAAGTCCAGCTGCTTTAGCTGCGTGATAGTCTTCCACAATGCTATCGCCGATATGCCACGCCGCCTCTGGGGAACATTTATGTTTATCTAAGGCAATGGCAAAAATTTGAGGATCGGGTTTAGCTGCACGTACCTGGGTAGAAATGGTGACGGAGGTAAAAAACTCTCTCAATCCCAAACTTTGCAATACAGAGTAAATCCGAGAATCAAAATTGGACAGCACCCCCAGGCTAACTCCCAACCGCCGCCAGTTGATTAAAGCTGGTAAGACATCGGGATAGACAAACCACGGTTCGCCAGTGCCAAAATGAATGTAAAGTTCGCTGAAAAAAGCCGAAAAGTCAGAAAATTCCTTAAGAACACCTGCACCTTCAAAAGTGTTCAGGGCAATTATCCGCCACCAATCAAACTCACGCTGGGGAATATCTTGCAGTTCTGCATCTGGAAATATCGGCGGCGGTGCTGCTTTAAAGCTTTTGATGAAAGCTGTATTCAATGTTTCGGCTGAAACTGTAACGTCAAATTCCTGGGCTATCTGACTATAAACTTTGCCCACACTACCTTTGACATCGAAGAGCGTACCCACAGCATCTAAAAAAATAACTTTCGGTTGTTCCATTAAAGTTTGAAAATTTGGAATGTTGAATTTTAGATTTTGGCTTGTTAAGAGCTTCTGTGGGTAGAGTCTAGCATCTGCTAAGTAGATTGGCGGAAATAAAACAAATCATCGCAAACATCTTGGTTTTTACCAATACCCCATACTTCGACTTCTCTTCGAGACGCTACGCGAACGCGGTAGTTGAGCGCAGTCGAAACTCAGTACAAGTGCCCCATGCCCAACCTTGAAAGTTACCTTGAAAGTGTTTCTATGATCGGACGGACTAGCCAATTAAAACCAACTTTCAGTTGATGGTCTAAAGTTGGCAATCTGTATAAATAAGCAGCACGGCGGGCGACGTATGCCAAGGGACCATCTAGTTTAATTCCCAAACCAGTGAGAGTGGCGTTGTCTATTCCTAGTGCCATCATTTCTCCTAACTGTTGGTAGTGGAAGGGAAGGAGGGGGCGATTAGTCAGAGTTGCCCAGATATTCCAAGCAGTATAATCAGCTTGTTGAAAAGCCGCTTGTGCCGTAGCGGGGACTTGCTGTCCTTCAGCATCATGACAGTCTGCTAAATCTCCCAAGGCAAAGATTTCTGGATGATCCAGGACTTGCAGATTGGATGTAGTGGTGATTTGACCGCGCTGATTTTGCTTGAGAGGAAGAGATTTCACTACGGGCGCAACCCTAGTTCCTACAGTCCAAATTACCAAATCCACGGGAATCGTGTCTAACTGGTTTTTGTACTCTAGGGAAATGCTATTTTGCTCGATTGATTCTACTTTGGTTTCTAAGTCAAGAAATATACCACGGGCATCTATTGCTTTCTTTGCTGCTTCCCGATTAAACTCTGGAGAAGTTCGCAAAATTTGGTCAGCGATTTCAACGATCCGAAAGCGTCCTCTTTCGCCTAGTCTGTCAGCTAACTTACAAGCTAACTCTACACCACTGTAGCCAGCCCCAACGATCGCTACCCGAATTTTATCAGCATCCGATTCTTCTAAAAATCGCAGGCGTTCTTCTAAACGATAGGCATCAGAGATTGTGCGGAATGTGTAGGCGTAGGCTGCTGCACCAGGGACTAAATCTAGCGGTGTCTCACCTCCTAGCGCCAGCACTAATCGGTCGTAAGGAATTTCCGGGCCTTCATGTACATTTACCCGTTGCTGGTCGATGTCAATTCCAGACACAACCCCTTGATAAAAACGTACCCCTGTGCCTTGTAAAAGTTCTTCAAAGGGTGGGGCAATTTCCCAGGTTTGCAGTTCACCAGTCAGTAATTCGTAAAGTAAAGGAGAGAATAGGAAGCGATCGCTTTGATCTACTAGAACAATTTCGGGTTTTTGCGTAGATTCCCAAGGTAATTGGCTTAACCGCAGGGCTGTGTAGAGACCACCAAAGCCTCCACCAAGGATACAAATTCTAGAAGTTTGTTCAGTCATATATTCTATGTTATGGAACAATCAATATTAATTAGGCAACTAACTTCAGGGTAACTGAAAGTTTAGGTTTCAAAACCCTCCATTTGTATGAATGGTTTTAACATCGGTAACTCAACACTGCTTCGGTGAAAAAATTGGACAGCTTGCATTCTAACAATTGGATAAACTTGTTAGAAAAGATTAAGGTTTTATTTCCATGAGTTGGTTTTTTTCGACGCTGGGAGTTTTCTTGGCACTAATGACGCTCTTGCTAGCGTTGTATCTAATCACTGCGAGGCCTTATCAATCATCTAACTCCGTTGCCAATTCCTATGATGAATGGACTGAAGACGGTATTTTGGAATTCTACTGGGGTGAACATATCCACTTAGGTCATTATGGTTCGCCACCACAACGAAAAAATTTTCTCACTGCTAAATCTGACTTTGTGCATGAAATGGTACGTTGGGGTGGTTTAGATAAATTACCCCGTGGCACCACTGTCTTAGATGTTGGCTGTGGAATTGGAGGTAGCAGTCGCATCTTGGCACGAGATTACGGTTTCGCAGTCACAGGTATTACCATTAGTCCCCAACAAGTCCAACGCGCCCAGCAGTTAACCCCAGAGGAACTTGATGTGCGGTTTCTTGTGGATGATGCTATGGCACTTTCTTTCCCAGATGCTAGTTTTGATGTAGTTTGGTCGATTGAAGCCGGGCCACACATGCCAGATAAAGCCATTTTTGCCAGAGAGTTGATCCGGGTGCTAAAACCCGGTGGAGTGATGGTTTTAGCCGACTGGAATCAGAGAGACGATCGCCAAAAACCGCTCAATTTTTGGGAGAAACGGGTAATGCGACAACTATTAGATCAGTGGTCGCATCCCGCTTTTTCCAGTATTGAAGGCTTTTCCGAGCTTTTGGCAGCAACGGGATTAGTCGAAGGGGAAGTGATAACGACAGACTGGACGGAACAAACACTTCCTTCTTGGCTAGATTCCATCTGGCAAGGAGTGACTCGACCAGAGGGATTGGTGCGTTTTGGTCTATCTGGTTTCATTAAATCTCTACGAGAAGTACCTACCCTCCTACTGATGCGACTAGCATTCAGCGCGGGTCTGTGCCGATTTGGGATGTTCCGCGCAATTAGAGCGAACTCGTTGCAGAAATCAACTAAACAGTATAGTTTGGTTAGCAGTTCCTGACAGCCTCGTTAGTTTTAGAGGACTAGTCCGAATGCAATACGGTTCGGATAAGCATTTTTCACCTTCCTTATGATCTGGGGAATGGGTTTGCGGGTAAAGGGGAAAGGATGTATTCAAAACCTTTCCCCTTTCCCCTTTACCCTTTAACCGAACCGTATTGAGTCCGAATGGCACTAACAAAAGGTAAATTGTCGAGTTAGCAAGAGAGCAGGGGAGCAAACAAGATGATGCAGAACTCTTGAGCAAAGTGCTTTGTTGCAAACTCTTTCCCCTCTGCCCTTCTGCCCCTCTGCAACCCTGACGCTGCCTACTATACGGCTTAACTTAGTGCCATTCAGGACTAGGGCTAGTCCTATGTTACAAAAATGTGGGTAATCCCTATTTACCTTGCTGATTTTCCACGATTTGTGCTTGGGTGTGACGCAGTTCCGCTAACGCCAATTCTAAGCGTTGATTTTTTTCATTTAACTCCTGCGTCCGTTCGCGCACTTTCTTTTCTAGAACCTGGCTATATACTTCTAGCTGTTCATTACTATCCTTTTGAGCTTTTATGAGTTGCTGAACTTCTTGAATAAGACGATTGAGGGAAGTAGCTAAGATGCCAACTTCATCATTCGTCGTGACGGGTGCTTGTAAATCGAAGTTAGATTCTTCTGTAACCTGTTGGGCAATATGGGTAACAGCTTGAATGGGACTAGCAATGGCGCGGCTGGTGTAAATTGCTAGTAATGTGGCGATCGCAATTGATAGTGAGAGGCTACCGACAATAATGTATAAGCGTAATTTTTCTGCCGTTTGTAGTTCCTGTTTTGCTTGCTGATACTCCTCGGCTGTAACTTTCACAAGCTTGCTGATGTCATTGAGAAAGTTATCCATCAAAAAAACTGACGAGCCATGCATAAAATTGAATAATTGAGCTTGTGCTGTCTTAATCTCGATTGGTGATAAATTATTGGGATTATTCTCTTTAAAAAAAGCTTCTGTGCGCTGTAAGTAAGCGCTAAAACCTTTATAATTCTGCAACAGGGGATAAACTGTTTTTTTTCCACTTACAAAACTATAATTTGGCTTATTAATAGTATAATTTGCTGTTAATTCAAACCAAACTTGTCGGGTTTCGGAAACATACTTTAGTAATTCAGTGTAATTTTTTTTCCATAAGTTTGGTCTATCCATGTAGAGAATCATTTGGTGTTGAGTGGTGCGGACATAAAACACACTCGTTTTTAGCTGGGAAGCTTGATATAACTCTTCAAACGCTGCTTCTTCCCGTTTTTGCGCCTTCTCTTTGTAATGATCCGCAATCAGAAAACCCATAGTAGTTCCCAGTACGGCGATACTGACAAGCAGTGCATATCCAATACCGATTTTTTGACCAACCTTCAAATAGCTAAACCAGTATCTAGAAATACTGTGATTTGATAGTTGCAAGCGGCTATTTGATTGCTTAGAGGTCAGTTTATCAAACTTACTGTGCTGTTTCATACTCAACCACGACTTAGATGGATTTCAATTCGTTCCAGTAAGTCACTGAAGCGAAATGGCTTGGTAATATAGACTTCTTGCAGAAGGGGCTACATGTTAAGGGTTAAAGGGTAAAGGTATGGAATTTTCCCTTACCCCTTAACCTTTAACATGCAGCCCAATATCTTGGCATTTGTTACTTTTGCAAGATGTCTAATAGTCATTTGCTCCATTTTTGAGTGTGATCGCTCGTTTGCGATCGTCTTTACAAACTGTGATGATAATAATGGGTAGTGTCTCTCCCTGTCTACGAATTTCTTTTAATACCGTCCAACCGTCCACAACTGGTATTGTACTAGCAACTTCGGTTAATAGTGCAATTACAAGATAAAAAGCTTAAGTTGACCAATCTTGGATAGTAAGCCCTGGAACTTTCTCAAAATCTCGCATATTTCTCGTTAACAGGATTCCTTTATTAGCAAGGACTATCGACGCGATGCGTAAATCTTGAGTCCCGATGCGAATGCGTTGATTTCTGAATTTTTGGTAAATCTCTTGGGATTTTTCATCATAGTGAAGAATATTAAATTCAGACAGTAGCATAACTGTTTCAACCAGTCGCTGATAAGTATTTGATTGTAAAACTCCCTCTTTTGCTTCAGCAACTTGAGCCAAACGACCTCTTAATTGTTCTTCAACATTAATCGCAGTTGTTGTTATATCATGTCCGCTTGATTGCTTATTAAACCCGAAGAACCCCACCCCGCCAAAGCTGTGCTTTGTCTCCCCTCCCCGCCTGCGGGGAGGGGTTGGGGGTGGGGTTCTTTTATTATGGGTAATTTGGCGGACATGATATTAGTTGTATATTAGCTGCTAATAGCTTTGCAATTAGGATGGGGTGATTTCGTCCATAAAGACTCAAGTGGTCTGTATCTAAAATATAAATCGTCATTACTCATCTTTAGTTGCATTTAATTCTTTGCGGATAACAGATAGTTTCTCCATGAAATCGTCAAATGTTGGGTCGTTAGCAAATATTCCTGCATACTTCATCTGAGTTATTTGTTGATGAGGGATTTCTTTTGGATTAACTTCAATCGTCACAAACTTACCTGTCGCTAATTGCGCTTGTAGCGCAGATTTAACCTTTGAGATTGCTTCCTCTTCTGTATTAGCCTCAACCATTACATTTGGCATCCCAACTACTGATGCCACAAAATTATCTTTTTGAGTTTGAACAAAAATTTGGTACTGCATAATTGTCTATCTGTATGTTTTATCCAAAATGGTATTATATTCGCAAGCGATAACCCATCCCTCTAACGGTTTCAATAATGTTGCTGCCTAGTTTCTTGCGAAGATAACCAACATAGACATCAACAATATTAGAACCAGGATTATAGTCGTAACCCCAAACGAAATCTAGGAGTTGTTCTCGACTAATAACTTGTCCGGGATGACGACAAAACATTTCTGCCATTGTAAATTCACGAGCAGGTAATTCTACAAAGCGATCGCCTACTTTTACCCGTCGAGTCCGCAAATCGATTACCACATTACCCGCTGTGAGGATAAACTCTTGGGTATCTCTGACTGGCCTAGCAGATCGCAAACGCAACTTTACCCGCGCCAGAAGTTCTTCAAATCGGAAAGGTTTGGTGACATAATCATCCGCACCTCCTTCTAATCCAGCGACTTTATCGTGAATGTCACTCCGAGCTGAGAGAATAATTACAGGTAAATCTTCTCCCTGTCCCCGCAGTTCTTCCAATACCTGAAATCCATCTTTTCCAGGCAATCCCAAATCCAAAATTAGTAAGTCAAAAGCTCCACTGTGTATAACATCCACCAGATGGAGTCCGTCGGCAACTGTTGTCGTTGTAAAACCTTGCGATCGCAATCCTTTCTCAATAAATGAGGCAATGCGGGGTTCATCTTCAGCGATGAGAATGTTGGGCATAAGGCAATATGGTTTAGATAAGCACTCTTTACTTTCCTCGTATTCTGGGAAAAGGTTAAGGGGTAAGGGGTAAAGCAGATATTTAAAACCTTTTCCCTTTCCCCTTTCGCCTTTAACCGAACCGTATTGCGGCATAAGCACTCATTTCCTGCGGGGGATCGAGGGGTAAAACAATGGTAAACATCGAACCTTTTCCTAGCTGACTCCGAAGCAATACCTGTCCACCATGCGCCTGTGCGATCGCTCGGACAATTGACAGCCCTAATCCCGCACCTTCGGAACGACGACGACTGTTATAAGTTCGAGCAAAACGTTCAAAAATCCGTTTTTGATCGATAAGCGGAATGCCTTCACCTGTATCGCGTACCCAGAAATGCACTTTTCCTTTAGCGATCACAGAACCTATGGAAATAGTATCATTCTTTCCAGTATGCTGAGTCGCATTCTGGGCTAAATTCATTACAGCCTCAGTAATTCTCTGGCGATCGACTATAATCTGACCCTTTGCCACCGCATCTATTTGCCAATCTCGCTCTGCTAGAGTTTGGGCTTTGACAAATAACTCTTGGGTTAAGTCTGCTACATTCACCGTCGCTAACTGCAAAAAATCTAAGCGTTCTGCCTTTGCCAGCAAAATCATATCATCCACCAAACGGCTCATCCGGTCTAATTCTCCGATAACCAGTGCCAAGGTTTCCTGTTGCTCTTGAGGGTCATCTCCCATCAGTTCCAAATGTCCACGAATTATGGTGATGGGAGTCCTGAGTTCATGCCCCGCATCGTTGACAAATTCTCGCTGGGTGGCAAAAGCTGCCTCTAGCCTGTCCATCATTTCGTTGAATTTCGTGGCTAGTTCTGCCAGTTCTCCCTGACCTTGCGTAGGTAAGCGCTGAGTTAAATCTGACTCACTAATTGCATGGGCAGTGGTAGTAATTATCCGTAGGGGAGCTAGCACCCGTCCCGCCGCCAACCACGCCAGAATGAATGACACCACAAACACTAAACTAGAAACTTCAATAATTACAGAAACTGCTTCTAGTGCCTCTGCTCGCTCACCATCTGTATTATGAGCAACAACAAAGACACCTCGCGTTTTTCCATTAATTTTAATCGGTTCCACCATGTAAAGGATTTTACTAAGATCGGGGCCGGAAAATTCTTTTTCTCCCTGTTCTGGCTTAATTTGTTTTGCCCACCGTTGCATGAGTGGTGAGTCCTTGGCAAGTGGTTTGGGACGCGCTCTAGGGCTAGACTGATAAAATTCACCATCAACGAAGATGATGAAATAAGAGTCATCCTCTGGTAGTCGATATAACAGATAAGCTCTAAAAAGCTTAATCAAATCTTCTTTGGAAGTGGGAGGAGCAATTTGTTTTTTTCCGGCCAGCAACCATTTCAATTGCTCTGGCCCAATCACTATGTCTTCTGGATCGTCCTCTGTCAGTACATCTTCTGTAGCAAAGGTTTCACCTTTAATTAAGGCATTAAAAGCCGCTATATCTTCTACCATATCTTGACGAACTCGCTCATCAATGCGGTGGTAGAGGTTATAGCGAAAGGCAGGAATGGCGATGAGAAATGTTATCCCCAAAATCAGCAAGTACCAGAGCAAAATCCGGGTGCGTGCTTCTCCAAATACTTGCTGCCAACCTGAAAACAGCTTCGTTATTTTAATCCCAAACCTGCGATCGCGGCGATGGTTGGTGATGCTGCTCATTTTTACCCCTCCCCATTTGAGACAGTTTATCGCAATTGGGGATCATGGGCTGGAGACTAGGGAATGGTTTGAGATTCAAAGGCGGATTCATCCAGTTCAAAGGTGGATGAACGAGTATTTGATATTATGTCCGCTAGATTACTTATTAAACCTGAAGAACCCCACCCCGCCAAAGCTATGCTTTGTCTCCCCTCCCCGCAGGCGGGGAGGGGCTGGGGGTGGGGTGCAATAACTGTGTAAATCATAACTAATTATACGGACATGATATGATGTGGATTCATCCAGTTCAAAGGTGGATGAACGAGATTCTAACTCTCCTTCATCCCCAATCCCTAATCCCGACTCACTGAGACAACCGCCAAATCTTAATCGTGTTATCTTCACTACTGCTAACAAGGGTTTTGCCATCAGGAGTAAAGGTAACAGATGTTACGGTGTTGGTGTGCCCCGCCAATGTGAGAATTTCTTCTCCTGTAGCTGTATTCCACAGTTTAATAGTGCGATCGCGGCTACCACTAGCAATAATTTTACCATCGGCACTGAAGGCTACGGATGTGACAGTGTTCTTATGTCCCGCTAATGTGCGAATTTCTCTTCCGGTAGCTAAATTCCAAAGTTTGATGGTGCGTAAGCGTAGCCCGTCGTAGACATCGCGGCTAGCACTGGCTAAAATTTTACCATTTGGGCTAATAGCCACAGTTGTCACTGTTTGAAAATTTCCTTCTAGTGTGCGAATTGGGTATCCTTTTGCTAAATTCCAAATTTTGATCGTCTTGTCAAAACTGCCACTGGCCAAAACCACACCATTAGGACTGATAGCCACTGACCGCACCCAGAATGTATGCCCTGCTAGTGTACGAATTTGCTCTCCTGTTGCCAGATTCCAGATTTTAATGGTGTTGTCATCACTAGCACTAACTAGAGTCTCGCTATCAGCACTGATGGCTAGGGCATGAATTGAGTCAGAATGCCCTATAAGAGTGCGAATTTGTTTGCGCGTTGCCAAATTCCAGATTTTAATGGTGTTGTCATCACTAGCACTAACCAGAAGTTTGCCATCTGGACTAATCACTACGACATTCACTTGCTGAAAATGCCCGGTGAGTGAAGAGATCAGTTTTCCGGTTGCGAGATTCCAAAGTTTGATTGTGCGATCGCCACTGCTGGCTATGGTTTTGCCATCGGGGGTGATAGCGACAGATAAAACTGAGTTTTCGTGTCCTTGGAGGGTGTTAGCTAAGGAAACCTTACCCAAGCTAATCTGACTCAAAATCGCGTCATTTTTACCAGGACTATTGTGTTGAATCAACTTAGAGACCAAACTGGTTTGAATCTGGCGAAAATTTTTATACCAAGATTCGCTGAATCCAAATAACAGAATGAAAGCACTTACCAAGATTAAAATTCTCAGTAAGGGATAACTTTTTGGTAAAGCTGGTGCTTTAGTTGGTGGTAATTTCCCAGATGACTTACCCGCAGGTGGCAGGGCGAGGAGTTGTTTTGGAGTCAAGTCTCTCAGGACTTCTTCGGCTGACTGGTAACGTTCCTGGATATCTTTTTTTAAAAGCTTGTCGATGACGAAATCCAACTCAGGATTGATCGGACTTTGCAAATATTCCCGCCAATTACTTACCCAGGCGTATCCAGATTCCATCCACAACTGAAACGGGGAGTTTCCCGTTAGCAGATGAAAGCAGGTAGCCCCCACACCGAACAAGTCGCTGGCGGGGAAAGCTTTGCCATCTCTAATTTGTTCTAGGGGAGAATAACCATGCGAACCAATGGATGTGCCAGATTTCTGCTGAACTTTGGCGGTAAATTGCTTTGAGGAGCCAAAATCAATCAGGTATAATCGCCCATCATTCTTATTGCGGATAATATTTTCTGGTTTGATGTCTCGATGAATAACTTTGCGATCGTGGATAAATTTTAGGATGGGCAGTAAATCTAGCAAAATAGATTGAATGTCTCTAGCGTTATAAGCTTTGCGTTGTTGCAACTCCTTTAACAAATTATCTCCATTGATAAACTGCTGCACCAAATATAGGCAGCCGTCTTGCTCAAAGTAAGCTATCAAAGTCGGAATTTGGGGATGTTCCCCAAGGTCTTGTAATCGCTGCGCTTCTTCTGCAAACAACTCCATCGCCTTTTTTTGCGACCAAGTTCCTTGAAATTTTGGAGCTAATTGCTTGATAACACAGCGTTCATTGAGTTTATCTACGTCTTCTGATAGATAGGTTCTGCCAAATCCCCCCTCATCTGAAAGGACTCGGATCACACGAAAGCGATTTCTTAAAAGTGACACCAGCGGGGTGCTACAACTTTGGCAAAACTTCTTTCCATTGGGATTCAGGGGATTTGAGCAATCGGGATTTAAGCAGCAGATCATGATCTGACAGGCGCGACTGCATGACAACTTAGGCTAAGTTTGCCCCGAACTTTCCCTTAAGATAATTGACTCTCGCTTACTTGTGGTAGATAAACCCTGTTCTGGGGATTGGGGAATTACTTATATAGTTAGCTTTTGTAAATAGTAGTCAGTCTTCCTCATCTGTGGAAAACTACGAGAGCCATAAGATTAATTATTCTATCGATTATATAATAATCTGAATAAAAATATTTTTTTGAACTTTTAAACCTAGTATTTTTGCTTGTATATTGACAAGCAAAAACTGACTAAGTATTGAAGATAAACCCTGATTAATTAATCATTACTGATTATTGAATATAGTTAAAATTATTACTAAATTTGTTTTGGCTATTTTAAATTGCCCATAATTAATTATTCATTTGATACTTTAGCTAAAAAAGGCTGCAACATAGAGCATATTTCAAGTTCTTGAGGTACAAAAGCTAAGTCTGTTACCCAGGTAGAAAGCGTGTTTTACTCCTGTTAGTGCAGCGAGGCGTAGCCCATTCTGAATTCTGAATTCTGAATTCTGAATTCTGCTGTATGGGCTATCTTGTTTCCTTGAATCTTGCTCTCCATTTCCTAATGGCACTAGCAGTTCTGGCTACAGGTGGCATGTATCCATCATAATTTTCGTGTTGTATAATTTCATGTTGTGTAATTTTGTTTTGTGTAATTTCGTGTTGTGTAATACTTTTATTATTTAATTTTTGGGTAGTTAGACAGTTAGCCAAAGTAGGCAAATAACTTTCACTACTTAAAGCTTTCATCACATCATCGGCAGTCTTAAACCGCTCTTCTAAAGTGATTTTCACCATTTTTCCTAAAATCTGGGCGAAACTGTTGCTGATGTTTACCTGTTTTTGCCAAGATATTTCACCAGTTTTTGGGTCGTAGTCCAACTCTAAAGGACTTTTCGCAGTCAACATATAAATACAAGTTACACCCAGTGCATAAATATCACTGGCATAAACTGGACGTAAAGAAAACTGTTCTGGTGGTGCAAATCCCCTAGTCCCGATAAAGTTGGTATTTACAGCTTGATTGATTGAGTTTTCACAAGCATCAACTAATTTCTCTTTCACCGCACCAAAATCAATCAGCACTATGCGCCCATCATATTCACACCGCAATAAATTCTGGGGCTTAATATCCCGATGAATCACATGATGTTTATGAAGATACTGTAATACAGGTAATAATTCCTGTAAGAACTGCTTAACCGAGGCTTCACTTTTGGGCCCAGTTTGCCGTACTTCTCGCGCCAAAGTCAAACCCGGCACATATTCTTGAATTAAAAAGAACTCCCCATTCGCCTGAAAGTAGTCTAACAGCATAGGAATTTGCGAATGACTACCGAGTTGGCCTAAAGTTCTTGCTTCTTTTTCAAAGCGCATACACGCCCTTTGCCAACTTTGGGGACTAGTAACTTTTGGACAAAGCTGTTTAATAACACAAAGTGGATTCCCAGGTAATAAGGCATTTTTGGCTAAAAATGTCACACCAAAACCACCCCTACCTAAAATTTGCAGTATTTCATAGCGATCGCGAAATAGCCGTTTGGAACCACACATCTGACTCAACTGAGTTTGTTGTGAAATGCTCTCTTGAGAATTCGTTGTTTTTTGAGGAAAACGATTCATTAGTATAGAATATCTGCTTTTAAATGTCTCTAATTTTATGACAATTCTTTATTGGCAACAGTAAGATTACTGAATCTTTGCCAAATCCTCATTACTCTTCAAAAAGTAAAAATAAATTTTTGTAGAACTAGCCTTTTCACGGATGTCTGACGAGCTAATTTGTAGCTTGGTAGAGGTGAAAGTCTGTTGTATGGCTACTTATAACAATTTTGTATGAAGATGCACATAATAAAACCCCTCTAGTTTAGCAAAAGGGGGACGGCGTAGCCGGGGGAAAAATATGTAGTTTCACGCTTAGTACATTTATAGAGATGCAAGTCTTTGCGAACGTAGAACGCAAAGCGTCCCGCATAGATGGGATGTTTTTTTGACTATACAGCAGATTTTAAGCTAGTGAGGTACACAACGATTTGTCTATTACGCAGGTATAAAGCGTATTTTACTCTTGAATTCTGCTGTAAGTACCTAAACTGGTGGAGTTTGTGAAGAGAAAATATCTGTGAAATTATCCTCAACCAGCAAATCTGAAGCTTGTATAATAAATGGGAGTTCGGCTCCCACCAAGCCTCTTTGGATGCGTTCTAAAGTTTCACTAAAAACGATAAACAAAGGATATATAGCATTAGCTCCCTCACTCAAAATATGACTGTGACGGAGAGGCATCAACCACTCATAATCATTGTCTAGATAAACTTGGGTTTGTCGCCAACGTCCTAACAAATCAGAAAAGTCTTCGTCAGCGCGATGAATAAAGACTAAAATTTCTGCTCCAGTTTTAATTTTCCACTCTGGATCGCACATCAAAATTGCCACATCACAGGGTAAGCAAATCGTTTGTGGGGCTGTTGTAGCAGTATTGCGAAGCCGGACAATTGGTAAGGGTATAGTGATAACACTTTCATCTGGACGGCGCAGACTGGGAATCATCTCCAAGTATGGCCGATATTGCTTTAGTAAGGCGATCGCAGCTAGATGATTGCTATACTCTGCCAAACTCGCTTCGTACTGAGATTTTTGCACAGTCATAGTTTACTAAATAGTTAGAAGTTAGGAGTTAGAAGTTAGGAGTTAAGAATAAAATTAATCAGTTAGAAGCTAAAAGTTAGGAATAAAAACTTTTAATTCCTAACTTCTAACTTATAACTCTTAACTATTAATTCTCTATCCCAGCTTTTCAAATACCGCAAACATAGGCAGATACATCGCTAACAAAATGGTTCCCACCATTCCCCCTAGAACTACAATCATCACGGGTTCTAAAATACTAGTCATTGCTTTTACTGCTTGCTCGACTTCATCTTCATAGAAATCGGCAACCTTCATCAACATTGCATCTAATTCTCCAGTTTCTTCTCCGATACTAATCATCTGAATTGCCATAGCTGGAAAAACGGCATCTTTTTGCAAAGCAATGCTAATCATGCCTCCTTGTTGAATCTCCATACGGGCTGCATCTATGGCATTGGCAATCACTTGGTTTCCTGATGTATCTCGGACAATTTCTAAGCAAGTTAAAATTGGTACACCTGAACGAGTCAAAGAACCAAAAGTCCGGCTAAAGCGGGCAACTGAAGATTTTTGAATTAAGTCACCAAACAATGGCATCTTCAGGGAAAAACGATCGATTGTGATGCGACCAACAGGAGTTTTACCGTATTGTGTAAAGGCAAATTTCAGTCCGATAAGAGCAGCAAGAAGAACTAAAGCACCCGGGCTTCTCAAAAACTTACTAGCATCCATCAAGAATTGCGTTAGAGGTGGTAATGTGATTCCAAGTTGTGTAAAAATCGTGGCAAAAATCGGAATAAGAAAAATGGTCATACCGAGAAAGATAGCAACTGCTATAAAACCCACGACCGTTGGATAAGACAATGCTGATTTAATTTGGTTTTGTAAACGGGCAACATCTTCTAACAATTTAGCTAAACGATTCAATACTTCGTCTAGAACACCACCAACTTCGCCAGCTTGAATCATACTCACATATAATCCATCAAAACAGTCAGGATGCTTCCGCATTGCTTCGGAAAGATTCATTCCGCTTTGAACATCGGTACTAATTTCCATAAGGGCTTGTTTCAGTTTAGTATTACTACACTGTTCGGAAAGCACCCCCAGACTTCTAACGATCGCAACTCCCGCATTCATCAAAACGGCAAATTGACGGGAAAAAACGGCTTTGTCTTTCACAGAAACCTTAACTAAGGAATTCTGGAAATTTTTGAAGGCAACATCTGGCTGAAATCCCTGAGATTGCTTGAGTTCTTGGATTACAAAACCTTGATCTCTGAGATTAGTACGAGCTTGTACCAAGGATTCAGCAACAATTTTTTCTGTTCGAGATTTTCCTTGTGAATCCCGAACCCGGGCAACAAAGTTTGGCATAAATAAATTCAAAATTCAAAATTCAAAATACTCAAGGGGATGAAATATTCTTCATTTCCCCTATCTCCAATTCTTTTAATGTGCTTTGGCTGCTGTACCGGGTTTAGCACCTGCGGCAGCTTGTGGTGTAGCATTACCAATCAGACGTTGAATTTCATCTGGCTTAGAAGTCTTAGACATTGCCGCCTCAAAAGAAATCGTCCCTGCTTTATAAAAATCGGCTAAAACCTTCTCCAGAGTTTGCATTCCCAATTTGCCACCAGTTTGAATCGCTGAGTAAATTTGAGATGTTTTGCCTTCTCGAATCAAGTTAGAAATAGCAGGAGTGACAATCAGAATTTCTTGAGCCATCACCCGACCATATTCACCGGGTTTAGGGTTTTTCTTGGACACCAAGGTTTGGCTAAATACCCCCACCAATGAGTTAGACAATTGCACTCGCACTTGGGTTTGTCTTTCATGAGGGAAAACGTCAATAATCCGGTCAACTGTTTGGGCGGCGGAACTAGTGTGTAGCGTACCAAATACCAAGTGTCCTGTTTCTGCTGCGGAAATCGCCAAAGAAATTGTTTCCAAATCGCGCATTTCCCCCACCAGAATAATATCTGGATCTTCCCGCAAGGCTGCTTTCAAAGCATTAGCAAAGCTTTTAGTATCTTCTCCCAGTTGTCGCTGGTGAACCAAGCTTTTAATTGGTTCATAAACAAATTCAATCGGGTCTTCCACCGTTAAAATATGCTCTGCCTTGGTGCGGTTAATCAAGTCAATCATTGCCGCTAGAGTAGTTGTCTTGCCAGAACCTGTAGGGCCTGTCACCAGGATAAGTCCTCTGGGCTTATCGCACATTTCCCGCACGATATCTGGCAGGCCTAATTTTTCAAAGTTAGGAATCTTAGAACTTAATGCTCGTAAGCAAGCAGCATAAGCACCACGCTCTTTATAGACATTGACCCGGAAACGAGCCAAACCTTTAACACCATAAGAACAATCCAACTCCCAAGTCTGCTCTAAGGTTTTACGTTGGGTATTGTTGAGCATACTAAAAATCAGCCTTTGACATTGATCGGCTGTCAATACATGCTCACCTATCGGAGTAAGTTTGCCACTGATGCGGAAGTAGGGAGGCAAACCTGCGGATAAATGCATATCCGAGCCACCCATTTCAATCAACTGCTCCATCAAGTCTTCAATCATCATTTCCATAGTTTTGCTTCCTTTTAATGTTTTTTATTTGTCATTTGTCCGTTGTCATTTGTCCTTTGTTTAAAGTTACTAAGCATCAACTAATGACTAATGACTAATGACTAATGACCAATGACTATTAGTCTTAAAACCGAGGTGTCATACAGTAAGGACAATCCAGCCATTCTTGTTTCAATGTGGCATTGCAACTCCGGCAGGTAAGACCAGTCTTGCGTTTGGCTTTTAATTCTGCTTCCAAACCAGTATCAGTAAACGTCACTCGTTCTACTTCTTCTAGAGTGGTGGAACCTTCACGTACTAAGTCCAAACTGTAAGCCAGTAAGGTTTTCATGCCCTCTTCTATTGCCACTTCTTTGATGCGTTCTGTGGGTGCATCTTCGTTGATCAGAGTTTGCAGATTTTCGGTGACTCGCATGACTTCATAAACACCACAACGCCCTTTGTAGCCGACACCATTACATTTTGGGCAAAGGTGATTTTTGGCTTTGGCATCTGCGATCGCATCTAATGTCAAGGTGTTAGCTTTATAGAAGGTGACTCCCACATCTGAGGAAGCTGAGAGACCATAACGAGCTAGTTCGTCGGTTGTGGGAGTGTAGGGGACACGACATTCAGAACATACACGCCGCACCAAACGTTGAGCTAAAACGCCAATCAGGGAACTAGAAACCATGAAAGGCTCAATCCCCATTTCTCCCAAACGAGCGATCGCTCCTGGGGCATCATTGGTATGTAAGGTAGTTAATACTAAGTGACCGGTCAAGGCAGCTTCAATCGCTGTTTTTGCCGTTTCCTTATCTCGCGTTTCACCCACCAGTAGCACATCTGGATCTTGTCGCAAGAAAGCCCGCAAAGCGGTAGCAAAATCTAATCCTTTTTCTCGAATCACTTGTACTTGAGTAATCCCTGGAAGACTGTACTCAATGGGGTCTTCTACAGTACTGATATTAATACCGGGATCGTTCTTTTCTGAGAGTGCAGAATACAGCGAAGTTGTTTTCCCGGAACCAGTTGGCCCAGTTACCAAAATTAGCCCAAAGGGACGGCTGACCATATCCTTGACAATATTCAAAGTCTCTGGATCGGTAATTAACTTATCCAATCCCAGTTGGGTGGAAGAGTTATCCAAAATCCGCAGCACCACCTTTTCCCCGTAGCGACTGGGTAAGGTATTCACCCGGAAGTCCACCTTACGTCCCTCAAACAGCCGTCGGATGCGTCCATCTTGAGGTAGACGGCGTTCAGCAATGTCTAGATTGGAGATGATTTTAAATCGGGCTGTCACTGCTGGGATGATTTTTTTCGGCATTGAGGGGAAAGCTTCACGCAGTACACCATCTTTCCGAAAGCGGATGCGTAGGTTTTCTTCTTGCGGTTCGATATGAATGTCAGAAACGCCCTCATGCAAGGCTTTAGCCAGGATTCTGTTGACTAGGTTGATAACTGGGGCATCCTCTGCACCCTTCATCGCTGCCCCTAGATCGGCCTCCATTTCTTCAGGAGCATCCGAAATATCGAGATTTCCGAGATTTTCTAAATCCTGACTAATATCTGTAGAGTTTTCTCGTTCCAGGTGCTTTTGCTTAACAGCCATTTCATCCAGATATTGGTTGATTAGCTGTTGGTAATCTTCCTGGGTAATCACCATGCGCTGTAAAGCCAACCCTTGGGGGCGCAAGATGCGGTTCAGGTCATCAGAAGCCTCTAGATTATCTGGAGCAACCATCGCCACTAAAACTGAGGGCGGGGTTTGGTCTTCGTGTTTCGAGAGCGGTACTAAACGATGGCGACGGCAGATATCCACTGGGATGAGGGTTTCAATCAGGTTCCCCATCATCGTGTTGCCAACGGAATTGACTTCTGGATCGAGGAATTCAACTCCGTATAATATTTTCAGTTCAAATAACTGCTGTTTTTTGTATTGCCTAAGCAACTCAGGCGATAGTTGTTGCCCAGTGATTGACTCTAATACTTCTGTTAAGGGTCTGCCAGATTTGCGGCTTTCAATTAATGCCTGCCTCATCTGTTCGGTATTGACATAGCCAGATTGCACTAGCTTGTTGCCGAAGGGCGAAAACTCTGTTCTAGTAGTTAGAGCGGTACTGCGCCGTTGTGGTGACGAGTAAGTCATAAATGAGCGAATGAGTAGGGGGAACCTCTGCTTAAAGTATTCCCAGCCTGTGAGACAGAATTCTCATTTGCCAAAAAAGTCCTGAGTCACTTAAAGAGTGCTGAGTGCTGAGTGCTGAGTAACGAGTGCTGAGTAACGAGTGCTGAGTAACGAGTGCTGAGTGCTGAGTGCTGAGTGCTGAGTGCTGAGTGCTGAGTGCTGAGTGCTGAGTAACGAGTGCTGAGTGCTGAGTGCTGAGTGCTGAGTGCTGAGTGCTGAGTGCTGAGTGC
>NZ_JAVRCE010000094.1:0-24924 GCF_034530915.1 Nostoc sp. DedQUE09 | reverse complement strand
AGCGACGAATCCCTCAAGCCGGGACTTGGCTTGATTTCTCGTCAACGGATCGCACCTTTTACTCGAATATCTGATGAATGCTCTTGTAACTTAGTCAGCGAACTATTTATCTGAGTAAGGTAATTCAGCGATAATTTAATTTGCTGTACCTGCGCTTCGATAACAGCACAGTCTACCTGTGAGCTAAAGGTTGGCTGAGACGCTAATTGCTGCTGGACAATAAGGAATTGGACAGCAAGAGGGAGTATTTCATGCGTAGTCGCTACCCACTGCCCCTGTTCACAAGTTCCTATTCCCCAGCCACCAATTTCTTGCGCTAACCCTTCACGGCTACGGCTTAAAAAAATAGCCGCATTTGCCTCTCGTTTCATCATTGCCTTGGTTAATTGCTCAGAAATTCTTTTACGCCCCCAGCTTGCAGAGTCCCTATTCCTAACCTCAATTACTAATGACAAATCTACGCTTGCTATTGAGTTAGCAGTGAATTTAACAAGAATATCACCTGGCTGCTTGTCCTTTCCAACGTGAGTAATTTCAGCCCCGTATAATTTCGCCCACGGCTCTAATTCTGCAACAACGGCTTGTTCAAAACTTGCCCCCTTTGCGATCGTTTGCTCCAGCGTCAACTCAATCAGTTCTTTTTCTCGAACTTGTTGTGCAAGCTTCTCTACCTCCTGTGCCAGAGGTTTGACTGCTTCTGTAACAACTGCCCTAACGGACTGAGCCAAAACGCTATTCTCCGCTGTTATATTTGCAATCGCTGCCGAAAATACACCCTGCAAGGAATCAGTTCGGTTCTCATCCAGCAAGTTTTGGATTTTCTGTACAGCACTGCCAAAAACTGAGGTTTCTTGTAAAGGATTAAATTCCTGATTTAGAAAATCACTCACGGCTTTTATTTGCGCGTCCATTACTGCTGTAGTAAGGTTGATTTGGCCTTGTAAAGGGGCTAAGAGTTCACCTTCGCCTGTACCAATTTTATTAGCCAATTGTGCTGAAATGGTGTTTGGTATTTCATTTACAGCTTGATATAATTCATTTAATAAAGCATTAAATTGTTGTTTAACAAATTGCGTGTCATTAAGATTTTCAGTTCTTTGGAGACAGAAAAAGCCCATCTCGAATGCTTTAATACAAGCCGCTTCACGCTCATAATCTGGCAGTTGATGTAGATAATCACTTGCTTCAAACAAGCGAATTTCTAAATTATTAATAATAATTTGGTCGTCTCTTAGTTCTATTTTTGGGGGAACTTGTGTCATGTTTACTCCAGAAATGTCACACCCTTAATTTAGCATCGGTATGCTACCACAGCCTATTAAATTCTAGAATAGACCGCATAAGTATTGGGTAGAATTTATTAGAAAAAACTATGCTTAGTTGTCATGCCATCCAGCAACAAGATTGGGATTTATCCCCCAGACAAAGAAATTATTGAGAAATTAAATTATTGGGCGAAAAAGGAACGGCGATCGCTCTCGTCTCATTGCCTGTTGTTGCTGGAAAGGGCGCTTGAGGCTAAGGAAAAGGAAGATCCCGAATTTTTCCAAAATATGTAGATCGAAATATTCTACAGTGACCTACTTATGAGTTAAAATAAAACCGCCCCAAGTCCGTCTTGCAAACATTGACTTGGAGCGGTTTTTTTAGAAATCTAAAATTCATGATGACACAAAATTTGATTTTTCGCCCCGTTGTAGCAGAAAAATTAGGAACACATCGGCTAACCGATCCAGTAATGGGGGCGTTAATCCTAGAACAGCTAAATCTTTGGCACGTTTCTGGGAATGGTTTTTTTGACACAGATGGTAATTTTTGGTTAAACCCAAGCGTTAGTGACTGGGAACAGGCAGCAGGGGCATCATTCAGCCCGTGGAAAGTTAGGGCTATTGTGGGCAAGTTTGAACAGCTAGGGTATGTAATCCGAGAAAAGTTTTGTAAATTGTGCGATCGCCTCATTAACTCACCGGAAAACCTACGTGCTGACAATCACACTAAACTGATTCGCCTTAACTGGGAACGATTAGCAGGGTTATGGGAATCCGTTGTAGCAATTTGCAATGACGGCTCAGATCAGATACCAGAATCAGATTCAGATTCTTTTTCTTTTAGATCAGATAAATCTGAATCTGATTTTAAAAGTCTTGAAATTCTGAAATCTGAATCTGAGGCAGAACCAAAAAAGCTTGAAATTCTGAAGTCTGAATCTGGGGCAAGCCCACCGCCGCCTTTGCCAGAATCACCAGAGGAAGAACAAACGCAGCTGATGGCTGAAGTAAGGAACGCAACGGGCAAGCTCTCCCCACAATTGCAACGGTTGATTACTGAAGTTACCCCTGACATCCTACGGGCTGCACTTGCAAAATACCCGCGTGATGGTAGCGTTAAAAAGCCTTGTAGCTACTTAATGAAGATAATTGACCAAATAAAGAGCGAACGCGCCGCCACGCCTAAAAACGCATCAAATGAGACTACAACTGAGGCAATGATGCAATGGTTCCAGGAAGCTTGTCGCACTGGGGTAGTGTTCCACGATGAAACAGACTTTGCAACCTTGCCCGTGGTTATGAATCAGATTTGTTGTCGGGTTGCCATCCCCAACCGCCGCGAGATTGACCCACCTTATGAGTTACGCCCCGTAGTGGAATTAATGAAATCGAAAAACCTAATTACGGTCTAAATTCCAATTTCTCTCAAAATATCCAATTGCTGGCGAAATATTCTCACATGAGCGTTGAGAAAATAATCTCGTCGTATCTTGTAGTACTTTATTGCTGCGATCGCACCTCCGTAGCGATATTCCCAGAGTTTTTGGAGTATATGCAACGGGTTGCCGAAAACTGTAATCAGCAAATTGCAAATGGTATCAAAGCAATCCTGCCAAGCTGCTTTGTGCAAAAGCCTGAAGCAAACCTTGAAAACGTCCGGCAGGTGATGGTAAATATTCAGGAGCTTGTCAATCAGGGTGCAACTGTCGCACTCCCGACGAATTCTGTAACTCCATCTTGCACCCAGAGCATGACTTTTGATGCAGCTGCAAATGCGGGAATTATCCAGCCGTTGCAAGAATTTATTGCGATCGCTGCAACTTCTGAACCGGAGGTGAGTGCTGATGAGGAATTGCTTCGGATACTAAAAATTAAACAAACTAGCTGGAGGAATGCCCCAGCGCTGCGTGATGGTATTAAACGATGGGCTGAAATAACTCTGGGCATTGTCATTGGGGAGAATGACCCAGAGTTAGAGTTGGAAAAAAAATAGTCATTCCCAAACCTGGGAAGAATATTGCGATGCCTACGGCGGTAAACTACGCAATTAAAAAGGATAGCTTACCCAACCCTTAACCTGCTACTCAGATGGCTCTTGTGACATTTGTCCATAAGCTTTTGCTTGCATTTCTTGGGAGTGGTGCATTGCCTTAGCCGCATCCTGTAAAAGGGTATCAGGGGCTGGCTGATTTAATATTTCACCGTAAGCTGCTAATCGCATTTCTGGGGAATGGTGCATTAATTTAGCAGCATCTAATTGGTTTTCAGGTGTATTGCTATCCACTAATTAAATCCAAAGTGTCAACCTAGATTTTACCAGAAAAAACTCGTTAAAGCTTGACGTGCGATATATGTCAATGCAGTTGTTAAATTCAAGAAGCAGATAATTTACCCCTCTTATTTTCGCGTGGGCTAATGTCAACCAATTCTGCTCTTGCCCAGCGCTCAATGAATTCTGAGGCAGAAAAGTTTTCTAATTTTGCTGCATCACTGATTAGCTTTTTTGCAGTCGGGGTTATTTTTATATTCCAGTTACCTTTCACTTCATCGTACATAATGGGTTCGCCCCGCCTTCTGGGAATTCCCTTCAAATGTTCTTTGGGCATTTGGTACTTTTCGGTTTTCTTCGTTGTTTTCTTTTTTGCTGTCTTTGCTGGTCGTGCCATAATTAACCTCTTGAAGAATAGGTCAATTGTACACGGCTGGTAAGTACTGCTGTGAGGAGTTATAGTTTAGGCGCGTGGGGTAAAAAAAAGAAATAATTTATAGATGGCAAACTTTCTAGAGTAATTTATACAAGTGATAAATCTGAAATATTTGTTATGTATAAGCTTAGTTTATGCGTGTGTTATGCGTGTGATGTAAAGGTGATTTGGATATATCACCACAACTGATTCACTTATATCACTTTAATCGCTATAAGCCTTTTAAAATATAGAATAATTCAGAAAATTTTCAAAATTTGGGTCAACCTCTGGGTTGAGGCTATTAAACGAATATATTAAAAGTGATATATTTTAAATAGGTTGATATTGCTTTAGCTTATGTTTACAACTAAGCGCGTAATCTAAATGAATTATCAAGCTAATCAACATATATATCACCGTCATTATATCACTGTCATGAATTCTAAAACAATCTTTGATGCTTACTCTGATTTTCAAGCTGCTAACACAAAAGTAAACAAGTCTACATTACGCAGTGTCATTCATAGATTCCTAGTCAAACATTGGGGAGGAGAAGCACCTAAAGGGGGGAAAGCAACCAACGAAGAGGTGTTCAAGCTGGTTGAATTGTTGAAGAAATCATCTGCTAGTTTGCTTGTTGGATCTATGGATATTTTAGAGAAAGAGTTTGTAAGTCAAGGTATTGCTAAAGAAAATAGTAAATCATATAAATCCGCTTATAAAGCATTTTTGAAATGGGTTGAAATTAAGGATTATTTTAAAAAAGTTGAAGAGGAGAATCAAAAACCTGATAAGCCAGAAAACATATTTACTAGAAATGCTCATGGCAATGGTAGAAAAGCGAAAAAGAATTATCATAATACAACTTTTAAAACACCTTATGCTTTAATGGCTAAAGACAGGACAGGAAAGTTAATTTATTCAACTGATTACATTAATAGCAATTTAGAAAATGAATTAAGATTATTCCAAGAATTTAGGGCTAAAAAGTACAACTGTTCTGATAAGACAATTGAAAAAGATATTGCAATAATCTATCGGATTTTAGGATGGCTACATAGATATAAAAATGTAGATTTAGAGGATTTGTCTTTAAGCTCAATTATTAAATTCATTAAATTAAATGTTTCGCGCAGTGACTTTAAAAATAAAAAAGGAGAACTTAATCATCAAAAATACGTCAATAAAAAAGCTATGGTGAGGGAAGAAGCTATGGAATTAGCTAAGGAAAATAGAAAACTAATTGAAGAATATCTTGATTTTCTAAGGGGACATCCTAACAGTAAATTAATAATCATTAATACTTGTTTAGCAATAGGTAAATTTGTTTTTAGAGATGAGGTGGATACTGATGAAGATATAGATACTACTGATTTAGCAATAGTAAAAAGATTAAAGGAGTTATCTAAAATTTATAATGAAAAAGCTAAGTATACACCTCCATCTGTACCTCACTCCGATAAATCTGTTCCGTGGAAACAGACATTTGATATTTTACAATTACTAAGAAAAAGAATTCATTGTTTAGCACATGAATATCTTAAAAAAGAAACAGGTAAAACTGAGATAAGGCTAAGAACTAAAAATGCAATTATTAGCGATTTACAAAGGTTTTTGTCTTTAGCTTTTATGATTCTAATTCCTACTGACAGGTCAAGAACTTACTACGAATTAGAAATAGGGCGAACTTTTGTTTATGGGCTTTATGAAGCCGATGGCAACAGATTTACTCCAGTTGATAAACTTCGAGATAAAAGCAAAGCTGCTTGGTGGATTCATCTCATGCCCGGTGACTATAAAACATCGAAAACGTACAACGAATATTGGGGACTTATGCCTAATGTTAAATTTGACCGTGATAATGACTTATATAGCTATATAGATAGGTGGATTAATGAAGGTAGAGAATATGGACAGAAATGTAATCATAATTGTTTTTTCAGAGGAATTAAGAACTATGAAACTTTAACACATGAGGGCTGGTGTTTACGGATTAGACAAATATTTGCTCAAGAATTAGATGTACCTGTAACTCCTAAAGAATTAAGAAAAATGTTTATTACTCATCTCAACAATATAGGAGCAACAAGCCCTGAGCTCAAAGGGGCATCCCACGCAATGCACCACTCACAAAAAATGCAAGAAAGTGTATATAACTCTCAGACGATAATGGATAGAATAGCTCCTATCTATAAGTTAAATGAGAGAATGCTCAAAGAATTTTTTGACTTGTCAGAAGAAGAGGAAGAGTAATTATCCTTAATTCGCACCCAGTGTACACCATCTACCAATAGCGTATACTGGTCTGTAAACAGGTGTACACACAGTAAAATGATGGCTAGCCGCATATTCTCAATTAGGCTTGATGACGCTGCTGTAGAAGCTTTAGAGCGTGTTCATTTACCCGATGATGATTCACTCAACACCACCCTTAAAAGGGTAGTTCTAAACGCGCTAGGAATAGATGTAAACATTCCTGTAAACGTTGTAAATAATGATGAAAGATTACAAGAATTAGTAGATTCTAAAACTGCTTATCTTGTGGATGCTATGAACGAGATTAAGCATTCGCTGGAAGCTGAGATAGAGGCACTAAAAGTTAGGCTAGATTCTCTGGCTCCTGCTATTGCTAGTACTGCCAAACCTGCGATCGCTGCTAAAAGAATACGGAGTAATACCACAAAAAAGTAGATAATCCAGCTTGTCTTTATTGTGGGAGTCAATGAAATAAACACGCAAAGGATAAGCAGGGTTATCAAAAATATATATGCAAAATAAAGGTAATCAAAATTGTGCTAAAAGTTAAAGTTTTATTATTTGAAAGTATCTAAGCCAAGTTGCTAGTTATAGATTTAGGCGATCACAGAAGTTGAAATACACTATTCTGGTAAATATCGCTACAAAGTTAGTGAGGTTTGCAGGTGAAAAACGAAGAACTGTTGCAAATTATCGAACAAGCTGCCAGAGAAAAGGCAACGGTGCTAAATCTCTATGACGATCAACTCAGCAGCCTGCCGTCAGAAATCTGCCAACTCTCCAATCTGACAACGTTAGGTCTCCGTTACAATCAACTGAGCAGTCTACCGCCAGAAATCAGCCAACTTCCCAACTTGACAACGCTAGAACTCTCTAACAATAAATTCAGCAGTCTACCGCTAGAAATTTGTCAACTCTCCAACCTGACAACGCTACACCTCCAAAACAATCAATTAAGCAGCTTGCCGCCAGAAATCCGCCAACTCTCCAACTTGACAACGCTATACCTCCAGAACAATCAATTTAGCAGTCTGCCGCCAGAAATCCGCCAACTCTCCAACTTGAAATGGCTAGACCTCTCTAACAATCAATTGATCAGCTTGCCGCCAGAACTCGGACAACTCTCCAACTTGAGATGGCTAGACCTCTCTAACAATCAATTGATCAGTTTGCCGCCAGAAATCGGACAACTCTCCAACTTGACAACGCTATACCTCCATTACAATCCACAATTGGACTCGCCACCGCCTAAGATTGTCGAGCAAGGAATTGAGGCAATTTTCACCTATCTTCGAGAAAGGTTAGAGGAACTAGAAAAGCAGGCGATTTTTGCCTATTCTCCAGAAAGGTTAGAGGAACCAGAAAATCAGGCGATTTCTGCCTATTCTCCAGAAAGTTTAGAAAGTAATTCATGCGACTTGGAAATTTATAAAATTGCCTTTGAAGCGGCAATGAAAATTTTTGAACTGTCAAAAAGTTTTCCTATTGAGGAACGATATTCTTTAACTGACCAAATTCGTTGTGCTTCACGTTCTGTATGTGCCAAAATAGCAGAAGCTTGGCAGAAACGCCGTTATGAGGCAGCATTTATAGCTAATTTGAACGATTGTGAAGCCCAAGTATCTATAACTCAGACTTGGATTGAATTTGCGGTCAAATGCAACTATATGGATGTGCAGAGAGGACGAGAACTGCACGGAAGTTACAACAAAGTTTTATTTGGTCTGTTGAATATGATTAATCATCCATCACCTTGGTTAGTAAACCATTAATCTTACTTAGTAGTGACGTGCAATTATAAATGTCCAAACCTGCGATCAAGGTATTTTCAAACTATGATTATTGCAACTATAGTTTTGCTCCAGCTTACAAATTCCCAATATTGGGAATAATTTTCGTCGCATTCATCCCACCACTGATGGACGTGGCAGTGTGACTCAGCAACCTTACAACTGGTGGGCTTTCTGCTCTAATAGTTGTAAATTGCAGTAGTATCTGTTAGAAAGATATTGAACTAAGTATTAATCTACACCGCCAAGCTCCCAGGAGAAAGACTGACAAAATGCCAGTATCACCAAACTTTGGTTTCTTAGAAATCCATGATCCGCAGTTGGTGCGATTGGGAGCTTTGGCAGAAAGATATTTTACTGACGACCCCAACACTTGTCTAATAAAACTGCGTCAGTTTGGTGAACTCCTCGCGCAACTAATTGCCGCTAATGTGGGGATGTACGACTATGACGAACGGCAAATCGATTTAATGCGTCGTCTGCGAGATAGAGGAATTCTTAAAGGCAAAGTATATGACTTGTTCGACAAATTGCGTTTGGCTGGTAACGATGCCACACACGCATTAGCAGACGACCAAAGAACTGCACTGAGCAACCTGAAATATGCACAGCAACTAGGAATTTGGTTTCATCGGGTTAATACCAAAAATCCCGATTTTCATCCTGGCTCTTTTGTCCCACCTCAAAACCCAGCAGTCGAAACCCAAGCACTCAAACAAGAATTAGAACAGTTACGGGCTGAATTACAAGCCAGCCGCACAGTTGCAGAACTAGCACAAATTACTGCTCAACAAGAAGCACAGCGCCGCATATCCGCAGAAGAATTAGCCAAAGAAGCCGAGGCGCAAAAACAAGCTGCCTTAAATCACCTTGTAAATATTCAAACCACAGCAGAAAGTCAATCTGCACAAACAATTCAAGAAACCATCCAGCTTTCCCAGCAGGCAGGAGAAAATATTGACTTAGATGAACGCGAAACTCGTCGCCTCATCGATGCCCAACTTCGTGCAGCTAGTTGGGAAGTGGACTCAGAACAGTTGACTTATAGTAACGGCATCCGTCCACAAAAAGGGAAGAATTTAGCGATCGCAGAATGGCCCACAGATGATGGACGTGCTGACTATGTTTTATTTGTGGGACTCCAGGTAATGGCTGTAGTCGAAGCCAAGCGTCAAAGCACTGATGTTTATGCTGCCATTGACCAAGCCAAGCGTTACAGTCGCGGCTACAAAATTAAAGGTCATGAAATCTTACCCGGTGGCCCTTGGGGTGAATATCAAGTCCCCTTTGTCTTTGCTACTAACGGACGCGAATTCTTGCGACAGTTGCAAACCAAAAGCGGTATTTGGTTTTGTGACTTACGCCGTCCTGACAACATCCGCCGTCCCCTCAACACTTGGTACAAGCCTGAAGGTTTTATTGATGCTCTCAACCAAGATATAGATAAGGCACACCAATTACTTGCCCAAGAAGATTTTACATATAATCTGCAACTGCGTGATTACCAGATTAAAGCCATTAAAGCAGTGGAAGCCCGATTAGCAGAAGATGCAAGGGAACTGTTATTGGCAATGGCAACGGGGACAGGGAAAACTAAAACCTGCATTGCCCTGGTTTATCGTCTCCTCAAAACCAAACGTTTTCGCCGTGTCCTGTTTCTCGTAGACCGCACCGCATTGGGAGAACAAGCAGGCAATGTTTTTAAAGAAACGCGGATGGAAAATCTGCAAACCTTTGCTGATATCTTTGGTATTAAAGAACTGGGGGATGCAACACCGGATAGAGATACCAAAGTCCAAATTGATACTGTGCAAGCATTTGTTAAACGCATTCTCTACCCAAGCGATAATACTCCTATTTCCACAGCAGATCAATATGATTGCATTGTCGTGGATGAATGTCACAGAGGATATTTACTAGATAGAGAGTTAAGCGATACAGAGATTACCTTTCGTGACTTTAACGATTACATCTCCAAATATCGCCGCGTCCTCGACCATTTTGATGCTGTAAAAATTGGACTTACTGCCACACCCGCACTGCACACCACCCAAATATTTGGTGAACCTGTTTACACCTACAGTTACAAAGAAGCGGTCATTGATGGTCATCTTACTGACTGTGAACCCCCCATCCGCATCATTACAGCCCTTTCAGAAGATGGCATCGTGTGGCAAGCTGGGGAAGCAATGGAATATTATGACCCCATCACAGGCAGAATCGATTTAGCTCATGCCCCGGATGAAGTCAAAATTGAGGTAGCGCAGTTTAATCGACGGGTTGTTACCGAAGAATTTAATCGGGTAATCTGTAAATTTTTAGCAGAAAATATTGACCCCTCACTGCCAGGAAAAACCTTGATATTTTGTGTGACTGATAATCACGCTGATATTGTTGTTCATTTATTAAAACAAGCACTGATTGCCCAGTATGGCAGCGTTGAAGATGATGCAGTTCTCAAAATTACTGGCAAGGCAGATCAGCCCTCACAATTAATCCGCCGCTTTAAAAACGAAGCTAATCCGAAAATTGCAGTCACGGTGGACTTGTTAACCACTGGCATTGATGTACCAGAAATCTGCAATCTGGTATTTATTCGTCGGGTGAATTCGCGCATCCTTTACGAACAGATGTTGGGACGGGCAACGCGGCGCTGCGACGAGATTAAAAAAGAAGTTTTCTACATTTATGACGCGGTGAATTTATATGCAGCCCTGTCTCCTCTCTCCACAATGAAACCCGTGGCGGTTAATCCCAATATTTCATTTACCCAACTGGTAGAAGAATTAGGGACAGTCAACGATACTACCGCAACTGCCACAATTGTTGATCAACTCTTAGCTAAACTGCAACGCCAGCAAAGAAAATTAGGGGATAGCAACCGGGATAATATTGAAGCCGCAGCCGGGATGCCGATACCGGAGATGATAAATTACTTGCGTCAAAGCAACCCCCGACAAGTTCAAGAATGGTTTCGGCAACGGGCAGCGATCGCACAAATGTTAGATGCTAGAGATGGTGGTAGACAACCACTGCTAATTTCCCGCCACGCCGACGAACTGCGACGAGTGGAGAGGGGTTACGGTAATGCCCAAAAACCCGAAGATTATTTAGATAGTTTTGGCGCATATTTACGCGAGAACATCAACAAGATTCCGGCTTTAATAGTTGTGACTAGCCGTCCCCGTGAGTTGACTAGGGCGCAGTTGAAGGAATTGCGGTTAATGCTTGACCTTGCCGGATATTCAGAAAAAACATTGCAGGTAGCATGGCGAGAAATGACTAACGCAGATATTGCTGCCAGCATTATTGGATTTATCCGCCAAGCAACTTTGGGCGATGCTTTGGTTCCCTACGAGGAGAGGGTGGACAAGGCAATGAGGAAAATTCTGGCTTCTCAAAACTGGACGCCACCCCAGCGCCAATGGTTGGAACGCATTGGTAAGCAGTTGAAGGTAGAAACTATTGTGGATCGGGAAGCGTTAGACCAAGGTGAATTTAAATCCCAAGGTGGGTTTACTCGGATTAATAAAATTTTTAATGGCAGTTTAGAAACAATTTTGGTACAAATCAACGAAGAATTGTGGAGAAATATTAGTTAATTGTTAAAAACTAGCTTTAATAATGAAACACTTAAATCTTAAAAAAGATGAAATCACTAATAGATTTGCCAGAAAAATTTAAGTCAGAAGTATCTCTAATAGCAGCTTCCGAATTTAAGAATGTTCGATATGAAGTTATTTTGCAGCAAACACCACCAAGTGAAAGTGGTAGTATTTTTATTGATTTTGAATGTTATTCCAATCAAGAAGAGTCTACCTCAAGAGAAATAGATGATTTATCTTTTATAACAACATACGATTGCCTAAGATTTCATTTAGATATTATCATTAACTCTGGATTCTTACTACACCGTGATATTAGCAGTTATACTTGGTTAAATGATGATGATGAACCCATTGAATTTTCTTCTCGCTTTTCAAAGCAATTTGAGAAAATTTCAGCTAACCTTTATCCACTATTCCAAGATTATTTTTTTACTCCTCATAACTTATATACTGGAATTTAAATTAAGCTCAATTTAGATTATTGATATTGTGTCATCAATGTGAATTTTTTTCACTATTGACATAAAGTGTGCAAACATTATACGTTTGGTATCTTTACTTTATATTTAAACTACTAACTTGAGCGCAACAACTGATATCGTCCAAAAACTCTGGAATCTCTGCCACGTCTTACGCGATGATGGGATTACTTATCTGGCTTATGTGACAGAGTTAACATACCTGCTGTTTCTGAAGATGGCGCAGGAAACAGGTACAGAAAGCCAAATCCCAGAAGGCTGTCGCTGGGGTGATTTGGTGGTGAAGGATGGCATCGAACAGATGAACTTTTACCGCGCCACTTTGTTAGAGTTGGGTTCTAGCAGTTTGCCACGGGTGCAGGCGATTTTTGTTAATGCCCAAACTGCACTCAAAAAACCGCAAATTCTCAATAAGCTGGTTAAAAGCATTGATGAACTTGACTGGTACTCTGCCAAGGAAGAAGGCTTAGGCGATTTGTATGAAGGACTTTTAGAGAAAAATGCCAGTGAGAAAAAATCAGGGGCAGGGCAATATTTTACGCCGCGTCCTTTGATTGATTGCATGGTCGAACTCATTAAACCGCAACCGGGGGAATTGGTGCAAGACCCCGCAGCAGGAACAGGTGGGTTTTTAATTGCCAGCGATCGCTATATCAAAAAACACACGGATGATTTATTTGATTTAAACGAAGCTGAACAGTCGTTTCAGCGTTACCAAGCATTTTACGGCATTGAGTTGGTGCAGGATGCCCATCGACTATTATTAATGAATATGCTGCTACATGGCATTGAAGGTGCTGTGGACTTGGGCGATACTCTCTCTAGCGAAGGGCAGCAGTTACCAAAAGCTAATGTCATTCTTACCAATCCCCCCTTTGGAACGAAAAAGGGCGGCGGACTGCCTACACGGGATGATTTTACATTTACTACGTCAAACAAGCAGTTAGCTTTTTTACAGCATATCTATCGCGGACTGTTACCCGAAGGACGGGCGGCGGTGGTGTTACCTGATAATGTGCTGTTTGAAGATGGGCAAGGACGCAGCATCCGCGCTGATTTAATGGATAAGTGCAACCTGCATACAATTTTGAGATTGCCTACGGGGATTTTCTATGCTCAAGGTGTGAAAACTAATGTGCTGTTTTTCCAACGGGGAACGACGGAGAAGGGTAACACCAAGCAGGTGTGGTTTTACGATATGCGGACGAATATACCTGTTTTTGGCAAGCGGACTCCTTTAACTAGAGAGCATTTTAGTCCCTTTAAAGAAGTTTACGGCGATGATGCTAATGGCGGAAGTCCGCGTGTTGACCAAGGGGAGTCGGGACGCTGGCGCTGCTTTACGCGGGACGAAATTACTAAACGCGGCGAAAATCTAGATATTACTTGGCTGCGGGATGAAAGTTTGCAGTCGGGGGATAATCTGCCAGAACCTGATATCATTGCAGCCGTTATTATGACGAAATTACAAACAGCGATCGCGGAGATGGAGGCGTTGACGGTGTTGCTAGAAGGTGAAGCGGAAGTAGATGAAGTTTCAATTTTAGAATAAAAATACCCAATCACAATAGAAGTAGTAACAGTTACAGATGAAGAGAAATGAGTCCAGAACAAGAGCTATTAACCAAGTGGCGTTCTCTTCCACAAGACAAACAAGAGTAACTTTTTATTAGGAGAAAAATACGATGGATAGTATAAAAATCCGGTCGCATGTGGGTAAAGATGGTATTTTACATTTAGATATCCCAGTAGAAATGCCAGATACAGAAATTGAAGTTACGGTAACAATTCAAAGAGTTACACCACAACAACGGGGCTGGATGCCTGGGTTTTTTGAAGAAGTAATTGGTGGTTGGGTAGGAGAACCGCTAGAACGGGCAGAACAGGGAGAATACGAAACTAGGGAGCCGCTATTTTGACTTATCTGCTCGATTCAAATGTCTGTATCCGTTTAATAAATAATAGTAGTCCTGCGGTAACAACTCGACTGGCATCGCAACAACCAGAAGATATTTTAATTTCTACGATAACCCAATTAGAACTGTACTATGGTGCTTACCGTAGCGCCCAACAGGAGAGAAATTTAGAAATATTACAACGTTTTTTTAGTCAGTTTAATATCATACATTTAGATTCAGCCGCCGCAATCATAGCGGGGAGACTGAGGGCAGAATTGGCTGCTAGTGGTACGCCGATTGGCCCTTATGATGTACAAATTGCTGCTATTGCAATGGCTAATAATTTGATAGTGGTTACGCATAATACGCGGGAATTTTGGCGAGTGAATGGGTTGCAGATTGAGGATTGGGAGCAAGAGGATTTATGCTAGTAACTAAGCCTGAAGGATGGATTTATGCTGCTATTATTGAGCTTTGTACATTAATTAATGGAAAAGCATTTAAGCCGTCTGACTGGACAGAAAGAGGGCTTCCAATTATAAGGATACAAAATCTGAATAATCCTAATGCAATATTTAATCATTTTTCAGGAGAAGTAGAAGCGAAATTTTTAGTAAAAAAAGGTGAACTGCTTTTTGCATGGTCAGGAACACCAGGAACATCATTTGGAGCGCATATATGGGATGGCGAAAAGGCAGTTCTTAATCAACATATTTTTCGCGTATTATTTGATGATAAGCTGATAAACAAAAAATTTTTTCAACTAGCTATTAACCACAAACTTCAATATCTTATTGCTAAAGCACAAGGCGGAGTAGGTTTAGCGCATATTACTAAAGGAAAATTTGAACAGACAGAAATTCTCCTCCCACCCCTCAACGAACAACGCCGGATAGTTGAGAAAATAGAGGCACTGAAGGCTAGGAGTCAGCGAGTGAAGGAGGCGCTTGAGGATATTCCTCAACTGCTAGACCAGTTCCGTCAATCTGTCCTCGCCGCCGCCTTTCGTGGCGACCTCACTGCTGATTGGCGGGAGCAGAATCCTGATGTTGAACCTGCTTCGGTTTTGTTGGAGAGGACAGCAAAACAATTAAATAAAAATTTTGATGAATATACCAAAAAAAATGATATCCAAGGTAGACCATTCATACCAGATAGCTGGGTTTGGACTCCATTAGATTTAGTAATCAAAAATATTCAATCAGGTAAAAATTTTACTTGTCCCGAAACACCTGTAAATGAAAATACAGTTGGCTTGGTAAAAATAAGCGCTGTCACTTGGGGAAAATTTGATCATAGAGAAACGAAAACAGTTATAGAAAAATCAAAGATTGATCCAAAATTATTTATTCAAAAAGGTGATTTTCTTATATCAAGAGCCAATACACTTGAGTTAGTAGGAGCATCGGTAATAGTTGATGAAATAAATTATAACATAATGATTAGTGATAAAATATGGCGAGTAAGTTTTTTAGAAGTAAATAGTAATTATATAAATTCATATTTAAAATCAAAAGCAGGAAGAAAAGAGATAGAAAGTCGGGCAACAGGTAATCAACTTTCGATGAGAAATATATCTCAAGGTGCTTTTAAAGATATCATAATTGCTCTTCCACCACTCGATGAACAAAAAGAAATTGTCCGCCAAATACAATATTTTTTCAAAGTAGCTGACACCATCCAACAACAATATCAAGAAACGAAAGCTAACCTAGCCCTACTAGACCAATCCATTCTCGCCAAAGCCTTTCGCGGCGAACTCGTACCCCAAGATCCCAACGACGAACCCGCATCCGTCCTGCTAGAACGCATCCGCGCAGAACGTGACAAACTCCAAACCAAAGGCGCTAAAAAATCCACTCCCCAGACTGGCGGACGACGCAGCAAAAAGGCATCGCAGCAGGAAGCAGAGCCAGTGCAGCTAGAACTGGGATTGGAGTAGTCAAAATAAGCAGATCGCATTTACAAGAAAATTGACGGTAGGCTAAAGCTAAAAAGCTAATTTTACAAAAAGCTAAAAAGATAATTAGCTAAATTTATTAATTGACAAAATAATTAAATGACTATACGTTAAATAGCTAATTTAATAAATTTGTATATGCTGACAATAACCGTAAGCTCCTTGAGTGGCGGACAAGGCAAAACTACAACATCCCTCTTCCTGGGGCGGCTACTATCGCGCCAGGGTTTACCTACCTTGATGCTAGACTCCGACCCCCAACATAATCTCACCACCTATCTAGGTTTCGAGTTGGAACCCAACCAACCAACACTATTGGAATTTCTCAAAAAAACAGTCGCACCGGAAGACTGCATCTACCCGACTCAAGACAACGACAATTTATTTTTAATCCCGTCCGATGATCAACTCGATACCGTGCAAGATTATTTATCTAACAGTGGAGTTGGTGCAACCTTACTCAAGCGACGATTGGAAGCCATCAGCAAAATATTTAAAGTCTGCATAATTGATGCCCCACCTCAGCGATCACAAATTTGTTTGACGGTGATCGGCGCAGCAGATTTTTTGATTATCCCCGCAGAGGCATCAGTTAAAGGGTACGGTTCACTCGTGCGGACACTCGATTTATTGAACGGCTTGCAAGATGTCGGTGCAACGGATGCCCAAGTATTAGGTGTTTTACCCTTCCGCGATCGCTGGTTTGGTAAAACCCAAGCACAAGAAAGTCGGGCGGCTGTAGATGGTATGCGCGATGAAGTTGGCGAGGGGTTAGTTCTACCTTCAATCCGCGAATCAGAACGCTATAAACAAGCCATCAACAAACGTACAACCCTCTCGCAGTTGGGATATAACGACTTGGAATATCCATTTGAAATTTTAGTTGAAAAAATTCGTACTTCACTTGGGGGTAAATAAAAATGTCAGATAACGTACTCAACCAATTACGCAACAGACGTAATCGCCCGACAGTTGAACAACGCCAGGATGCACTCGTTAAGAAAGTAAAACCCCAACCAGAAGAACAAAACTCACCACAGGAAGCAAGCCCAGTTACCGAACCAGCCAACCCAACTGCTGCACCAGCAGACACAATCGCCGAACTCCAATCCGAACTCGAAAAATACCCAGAAACCCGACGGCATTCAGCGATCGTTTTAGAGAAAGACCTCGACCAAGAATTAACACGCTTTTGTAAAGACAGGGGAATCACAGTTGAGGTATTTTTAGAAGCAGCATGGACTATTGCTAGTGCCGATAACGCGCTTGTTGAAAAAATCACTACAGAAGCCAAGCGCCGCTACGACCAACGCAAGCGAGTTGGGCAAATTAAACGGTTAATAACCATGTTGAGTAACTCGTCCAAAAAAACATAATGATCGTCCCAGTGAAAAAAAGGAATAAAATCAGCGATCGCTAATCAAGTGCTGGTTCGGCTTAAAAAGTAGATTAATTTTATCGGTTTAATTGGGCATTTTAACTATAGCGATTATCTGTAACTCCTATTACTGCTCAAGCTTCAACGTAATTTTATGGTTAAATATTGTCGTGACCAAGCCAGAGACGAACTTTGGTTAATGATGGGTGGTGGAGCCGCAGCAGGAGTTGCTGGTGGTGTTCCTTTTATCGGTGCGTTCACCTTTAATACTGCTTTAATTCCTGTACAGACGGCTGTAGTAATTCGGATTGCCCAAGTTTATAATGTTGATTTAATCCCCGCCGGTGGTGCAGGAGCAGTTGCTGGTGCGATTATAGCGATGGGTGGAGGGCAGTTACTTTTCAGAATGGGCGGTACTATAGCAGGATTTATTCCCGGTGTCGGGCAAGTTGTTCAACCAGCGATTGGGGCTGGTGCAGTTAAAGCATTTGGAGAAGCTGCTATTGCCTATTTTGAAAATATGTATCCTAACAAAATTTACAGATCGGACTAGTTAAAAAATGCCGCTTAGAGCTTTCATTGATGAACAAGAAGTGCTAGCACCTTTAATATCAGATGGTGACTGGGAAGCTTTGAAACTTCAGCGTAATAAACAGATACTCCTACCATGCTGTGGAGCAGATGGATATTTACGCACTTCTAAACAAAGCACTAAGCATTTTGTCCACAAACACAAAACGGGTTGTGATTGGAAACCAGAAACTTGGCAGCATCTTTTAGCTAAAACTGAAATTCTTCGCGTATGCCAACGTTTAGGATACGATGCAAAAACAGAAGTTGCTGGTTCCGATTGGCGTGCTGATGTTTTAGCCATTAAGTCGGGTAAACAAGGTTTAATCCAGATTGCCTTTGAAGTACAGTGGAGTCCTCAAACTTTAGAAGTTACGCAGGATAGACAAGCCAAGTACAAGCGAGATGGAATCCGAGGCTGCTGGTTTTTTCAAAGACCCCCTGAATCTGACGTGAGCCATGATTTACCAATTTTCAAACTCAGTTTAGATTCTGATAATTCTTTAGTAGTACAAACTAAAAATAAATCAACTCCTCTTTCCCAGTTCGTTGAAGATTTATTATCAAGACGCATTCGTTTTTGTGACCATTACCAACTTAAAAAAACACAGAATGCCAAAATAGTATTTTTTCCTACCGAATGCTGGAAGTGTAAAAAAGAATCTTATATATATTATTTAGAAAATCCTTATTATACCTGCTGTGGAGAAGAAGTAGAGGATTATTGTTGTGAAATACCTCGAAGATTCCGTCCAGAAATTATTGCTGCTGTTAGAAGTTTTTTAAAATCAGATGCAGCTAAAAAAATTCGGATGGGAGAAATTAAAACCCGTTATAGTAAAACTGTGGAGGATTCTTACATTTCCTTTGGATGCTCTTGGTGTAATGCACTGTTTGGAGACTTCTATTATTTTGGTGAAGTTAATAATGCTATTTATGGTGATGATGGTTCCACCCACACTGTCTGGGAAACACAACTATCTGTGACTGACTCGAATATTTTGGATTACGAAGCCCACTGGTGTTACCCAGAAAATGGGGATTTTTGCATTTAAGAATATGTGCCACTAGGGGCATGAATCTATTCATCTAACTCCGGCTCGCGAAGATTTTTAGGTTTTATTCTAAATAAGTTCTGATATTGAGTCGCGATCAGCTTCTTAGAGAAAAAGGCGATCGCACTCGCAGGGTTGATCGCCTTCTCCAGTTTTTTACTTCAGTCCAGACTGTTCTTTACTCTTGAGCCTGTCATTCACAAACGTAGCCGTGATTTTAGAGCCGTCACGATTTTCCCAAACAAAGGTTGCTGTTGTTGCAGAGCGGCTAACCTCGATACCTCGGTACAAGATTGACCGCACCTCCGTTAAGGGCATTCCTGGTTTTAGCTGTTCGTACTCTGCACGACCGAAACCACCCCGTTCAGCTTGGGCAGATTGTTCATGCTGCTTGGAATAAAAAGCAGTTTGAACAAAACCATACGCTAGACCTGAACCAAGCATTACTCCCAGTGAAAGGGCAACATTCATCAGTGAGCGGACAAGAGTATTATTATTGGACTGTATGGGGTTGTTTTTATTAACCATTGAAGTAACTCCATGAAGTTTATTATTTGGTGCTAGTTTGGTGGCCGCCAGACTAGCTTTAACTTGCCTTCAAACCATATCTACAAAGAAAGCCCTCGACAGCACTTTGATACTGCCAGGGCTTTTGATTAGAATTTGAATTTATCTTTTGAGTGAGAATCGTGCAGAACATTTTTGCAATCTCCTAACTAATTTCTGGCTAGGAGCTTGCCTTTGAAGAGAGTGTATATGCACGATTGCTAAAGAAACAACTATTTAAATGTGTTTTGCTGCTCTAAGCATTCGTCCATCACAACTCCAGCCATTATAAATCCCAATTGAGAATAAATGGCAAGTCAGTCTTTGCATTAGGTCTTTCACATCTAGCAATGTTTTTGCTAGAAAGTCCTAAATTACAGAATTGACTAACTCAAAGGCAAGCAACCTTTGGTCAAGTTGTTAATGACGAACACTTCAAGAGCGGCAGTCTAAAGTTTGATTAGCCCCGTCTTAATCGACTAAGGACTGTAACTACATTGCGTGTTTGTCCTTTCTCACTGCAAGCGCACGATTTTCATTCAGCACACTTGGAGCGATTTTGTCGTCGTTGTGAACCTCCGTTATTTGTACGAGATGGTGTGTGTGACAGGGCAGTTATCATCGTTGGTATAAAATCAGAGTCTAAATTACAAGACTCTCACCCTATACCATCGTGATTTGAATAAATAGTAGCACAACTAAGACCTAAAACAATTGGCACTAACAAACTTTTTTGCAATCATATATATGTACTTCGGGGTTTTCCAATACCTGGCACTCACGCAGATATTGAAATTTTACAAATCACCCCAATCAAAATTCAGGAAGCGTCGAGCATTCAGCTTGGTATATTTCTCCGTGTGTTTGATATCGAGGTGTCCCAGGAAGTCTTGGATTTTCCTAGTGTTGTAACCCTTATTCACCAAATAGTAACCACAGGCATGGCGTAAAATTGAGGTTGGTGCAGAGCTAATAATTCCCGTTCCGCTAAGACGCTTGTATACGCCCTGTATACAAGTTACCGCAACCTACAATAATTCTCCTGCCGCATCGACTTCATCCCGATCAATATCCAAATAAAAAGTTAAATTGGCGATGCTGGTATGTCCAGATCGCTTTTGCAAAGTCGGTAACGGCACTCCCGCCTTATCCCTGTTTTGTCAGCCCAGGCGGATCGCAGTTGGACTGTTAGCCGTGCAGAAATTGAAGCGAAGAACAAAGCCCTTGAAAGCTGTAAATCCCAACGCCAAAGTTGAAGAAGATGCCTGGACTCCAGAAGAACTGTTGGACTTTATTGAGCAGAAAGGGGAGGAGGTTGCTCCCGGCATTGGCAATCTTGCGACGTTCATCATGTATCAATTCACCAATGGGAAAAAACCATTGCCTGTAATTGTCATAACGAAACTTAGAGCCAAGTAACACAATAATGCTTTAAATTTTAAATATATTCACTGGTAATCCTATGACAGGAATGGAACCTTTAATAGCAGCAGCGGCGGCATCAGCTGTTAGTGGCGTAGCAGTTCCTATTTTTCAGTCACTTTGGGGAGGCGGAGGTAAGCTTTTAGGACTGTTGGGCAAAAAACTAGATGAAGAAACTAGGGAGTTAATTTTTACTGCATCAAAGCAGTATGTTCAAAACTACGAAGAACGACACGGGATTCTCAAAGTGTTGGGGATGCGTGAACCTGTAAAGTTGGAATCGGTCTATACAGCAGTTCAATTTTTAGATAATGATGCCATCCGTAGTTTTGAATCTATCGAAAATTTAGAAAAATTATATCGCCAAGCTGAGAGCCGCAGGCTTCAATCTCAAGATAAAGGTAAACAAGAAGGAAGTATAGTTGCTGATGATAAGCAATATCTGATGGTGCTTGGTGGCCCTGGTGCTGGTAAGTCTACATTTCTGCGAAAGATGGGACTAGAAGCACTGAAAGGTGAAAAAGTAGGATTTAAACACACCTGTATACCAGTTTTTATTGAATTAAAAACCTTTACATCTAGCAATATTAATATTGAAAAAATTATTGCTGAAGAGTTTCGTATTTGCGGCTTTCCATCAGCTGATGAATTTACAGCCAAAGCTTTAGAAGAAGGTAAATTACTTATTCTACTAGATGGTTTGGATGAAGTCCCGACACAAAATTTGAATGAGGCAATTAGTAGAATTCAAAACTTTGTAGATAAATTCGATAAAAATCGCTTTATTGCCTCCTGTCGCACGGCGGCTTACCACAGTAGTTTTCGTCGCTTTAGCGATGTGGCAATGGCAGATTTTGATGATGCCCAGATTCAGCAATTTATTTATAACTGGTTTCATTCCAAAGCAGATAAACAGGCGAAGACAGGCGAAAATTGTTGGAAGTTGCTACAAAAGCCAGAACATTTTGCTGCTAAAGAATTGGCACATACGCCTTTATTGTTAACATTCCTGTGTTTAGTATATGACCGTTCCCAAAACTTTCCTGATAATCGTAGTGTTCTTTACCGCAAAGCACTGCGGATATTGCTAGAAGAATGGGCATCAGAAAAGCGAATTAACCGAGAGGAAATATATCAAGGACTGCATACAGAATTAGAAGAAATACTCCTCTCAGAGATTGCTTACGCAGATTTCGAGTCTGACAGACTGTTCTTTTCTGGGCGTGATATTGTTAGGCAAATTAAGACATTTTTGGCAAGTAATTTGAATGCACCTCAGAATTTAGATGGTGAGGCAGTTTTGAATGCCATCGCTGTTCAACAAGGAATTTTGGTAGAACGAGCCGAGGATGTCTTTTCTTTTTCTCATCTGACGCTACAGGAATATTTAACGGCACAATATATTGATGACCACCGCCAAGTTGAGCAATTAGTTACTGAACATCTGACAGATAAACGCTGGAAAGAAGTGTTTTTACTTGTCGCTGGTTTAATGCGTGGTGGTGCAGATGAGTTGCTCTTCTTGATGGAAAAGGAAGTGCAAAAGTATATTAATAACCCGAAGTTGCAAGCTTTATTCAACTGGGCAGAACAGGCAACAACAGGCTCTGCTGGGGATTTAAAACCTGTGGGTAAACGTGCAGTTGCCATCGCTTTCGCCAACGCCAACGCCTACGCCAAAGCCTACACCATCGCCAACGCCGAAGCCAACGCCGAAGCCAACGCTAACGCTAACGCCATCGCCAAAGCCTACGCCGAAGCCAACGCCATCGCCAAAGCCTACGCCAAAGCCTACGCCAAAGCCTACGCTAAAGCCAACGCCATCGCCAAAGCCAACGCAGACGCCTACGCCTACGCCATCGCCGATGCCGACGACTACGCCATCCCCGATGCCGACGCCAAAGCCAAAGCCAAAGCCAACGCTATTAAATACATTCGTGACCTTGAAGAATTAAAAATCTTCAAGAACGTTAATTTTACTATATTAATTGACGAACTCAACAAGCTGGAAACTGAAATTCCTGATAATAAACAACCGCACTCAGTGCGTCAAAAATTTCTTCAGCGTCTCCAACAAACTTTACTCAATGCTTTTAATCTCAGCCTAGACATAATCAATTTATCTGAGTCAGAGGCCAAAGCACTGGAAAATTATCTCTACGCTAATAACCTGCTTATCCAGTGTAAACAAGCATCTGTACGCGTGTCTCCCAAAACCTGGGAAGCAATTGAGGCGCGGATGTTGTTAGTTCCGAGTAATTGAATACTTTTCTCTCAACCCTAATATCTATCCAGCAATTGATATTAGTGAATTAAAATCCACTCAAAAAGGCTGCTCCCACTGCCAATCAAAATGTTCAAATCGCCTGGGGTTCTCCGCAGTGTAGCGAACAGTATTTTGAATCTGTTTATGCCCCAAATAACTCTGAATATCCCTAGTTGAGCGATTCTGCTCCGCCAAAAAATACCCGCAACTATGCCGGAACATGTGCGGATGCACCTTAATCTGCAATCCAGCTTTTTCGGCGGCACGCTTCACAATTTTCTCAATCCCATCCACCGACAGTGACTTCCCCCTCTCATTTGGGAAAACGAAATAACTATTGGCATAAATCCGCTTTAGCTGCCCCAACAAATCCACTTCATCCTGTTGCATTGGGTGATTCCCACTTTGACTCCCCTTGAGCCGCTTGATATAGATCACCTTTCGCTCTAACATGACTGCATCCCATTTCATCGTCGCTGCCTCCCCCGGTCGCAGCCCATGCCGAAATGACAGCAGTAGCAACGCCGGATCTCTAACCCTATGCCGACCCCGCTCCCCCGCCGCCTTAATCAGAATTTTCATCTCCTCCCAAGTCAAATACTCCCGGCTGCGATATTCATCATTATTCAAGCGCCGAAACAAAGGGTTCATTCTACTACTGTCCGATAAATAGGCGGAAATCCGACAGTATTCATTCTCCCAAACACCTGCTACTTCGTGAACCACTCACCTTAATTAAGTCACGCTTATCTTTCATCTGCCAAAAGACTCTCTACAGAGAGCGATTGATAATTCTGGCTTATATCTATCCTTTCTATACAAGGCTTGGGGGTTATTCCTTGTAGTGCTAACTTTGGTGAATGTAGCACTACAGGTAGTGAAGTCTTCTTGTTGCGCTACATTCAGCCAAACAAAAGCCCCGCATTCATAAATATCTTGGTAGGGGCATTGATATCAGTCGTGATATCATCAGTTCCCGTTCTGGTAAAAGGGCGATCGCCCCAATAACAAAATCCGGCGTTATAGAGAGTAGCGCAGGCACGATTTTTCCCAAATTTGGGAAAGCGATTGCAGACTCCGGTTGATCGATCAGATTTAGACCGAAGAATGTTCAATATTCTTCAAAACTCATAAATTTGGATCAGCCTCAGACACAGCAACACCAAGCGGTTTAGCCTCCTTGGGCTTTTTCCCCCAAACGAAAGTGAATATGTTGTAAAACATGTAGCTGAGTTTCACACCACTGATCAAAATATGATTCAGCATCTATTCTTTTATTTCCACCCACCGGACTTCGGCCCCAACTGCATTTTCCATATTGAAGTGGACTATGGTTTAGAGCAGACCTTAATATACATGCAGGCAAGTGTCCTTTTGACGCTGTGATATCTGTAATGTCATAAGAGATTGTAAAATAAAAGTTAGGTATTGGTAGAGATGAGCCAAGTCATGACTCGTGATGATTGCATAAATTCCCAAAATTGGGAATGGGCATTAATTCTTTAAACTGGATATTAATTTTTTAATTCACAATATGCCATTTTTGGCTCTGTGCGGCGGTTATTAGCTTATTCGTCATTTTCAGAATTGTTAATCAAATTGCTCCCATCAGCGCATGTTTCCAGATGGGATAAATTCAGCTTCAGGAATCGCACACTTGTAAATCCTTATTTGAACCTCGCATGACTAGAACACCGATTCAGTAATCAAGGAGCATAAGAAAAATCAGCCTTGAGAGAAG
>NZ_JAVRCE010000093.1:0-24984 GCF_034530915.1 Nostoc sp. DedQUE09 | reverse complement strand
CTGAGCAGAGTGTTCCCTGAGCAGAGTGTTCCCTGAGCAGAGTGTTCCCTGAGCAGAGTGTTCCCTGAGCAAAGTGTTCCCTGAGCAAAGTGTTCCCTGAGCAAAGTGTTCCCTGAGCGAAGTGTTCCCTGAGCGAAGTCGAAGGGAACACTCTCCTGCTAAATTTTCAGCATCCTTGTAAAACTTGAATAGGAGTCAACTTTAGGTCAGCAAATACCAGTGAAGCGATCGCCTGTTTTCATCAGTGCATTGTTTGACTTTTGTAAGCGATCGCCCCAAAATCCCGAAAGTGCGATCGCAGTAGCAGTAATTGATTTCCCTAAACAAAACGTTCCCTGAGCGGAGTCGAAGGGAACATTTTAATTGCTCTTAGTACCAATGCCATCGCAGAGAGTGCGATCGGTCACATTGGGATTTGATTGTAAATAAACATGTAATCTAGCGCAACTGTAGACTATTAAATCATTTAGGTTATTTAGGTACGCCCAGAGTTTGACGCTCTTGTCATGACTTGCAGAAGCGATAGTCTTGCCATCGGGGCTAAATGCCACGCTCCTGACCGCATCGCTATGCCCGTTAAGGGTGGAGATTTCTTTACCTGTAGCTGAATTCCAGAGTTTGACGCTCTTGTCAAGACTAGCAGAAGCAATAGTCTTGCCATCGGGGCTAAATGCTACGCCCCTGAGCGCATCACCATGCCCGTTGAGAGTGAAGATTTCTTTACCTGTAGCCGCATTCCAGAGTTTGACGCTCTTGTCAGAACTTGCAGAAGCGATGGTCTTGCTATCGGGGCTAAATGCTACGCCCCTGACGGTATCACTATGCCCGTTGAGGGTAGAAATTTTTTTACCTGTAGCCGCATTCCAAAGCTTGACGCTCTTGTCAGAACTTGCAGAAGCGATGGTCTTGCCATCGGGGCTAAATGCTACGCTATAGACCGTATCACTATGCCCGTTGAGGGTGGAGATTTCTTTTCCTGTAGCCGTATCCCAAAGTTTGACGCTCTTGTCAACACTAGCAGAAACAATGGTCTTGCCATCGGGGCTAAATGCTACGCTATAGACCGCATCACTATGCCCGTTGAGGGTGGAGATTTCTTTACCTGTAGCCGCATTCCAGAGCTTGACGCTCTTGTCAACACTAGCAGAAGCGATGGTCTTGCCATCGGGACTAAATGTTACGCCCCTGACCGCATCGCTATGCCCGTTGACGGTGGAGATTTCTTTACCCGTAGCCGCATTCCAGAGTTTGACACTATTGTCATAACTTGCAGAAGCGATGGTCTTGCTATCGGGGCTAAATGCTACGCTATTTACCGTATCGCTATGCCCGTTGAGGGTGGAGATTTCTTTTCCTATAGCTGCATTCCAGAGTTTGACGCTCTTGTCAACACTAGCAGAAACAATGGTCTTGCCATCGGGGCTAAATGCTATGCCCAAGACCGCGTCGCTATGCCCATTGAGGGTGGAGATTTCTTTTTCTGTAGCCGCATTCCAGAATTTGACGCTCTTGTCAACACTAGCAGAAGCGATGGTTTTGCCATCGGGGCTAAATGCTACGCCCCTGACCGCATCGCTATGCCCGTTGAGGGTGGTGATTTCTTTTCCTATAGCTGTATTCCAGAGTTTGACGCTCTTGTCAACACTAGCAGAAGCGATGGTCTTGCCATCAGGGCTAAATGTTACGCCCAAGACCGCAGAGCTATGCCCGTTAAGGGTGAAGATTTCTTTACCTGTAGCCGCATTCCAGAGTTTGGCGCTCTTGTCAACACTAGCAGAAACAATGGTCTTGCCATCGGGGCTAAATGCTATGCTATGGACTGCATCGCTATGCCCGTTAAGGGTGAAGATTTCTTTACCTGTAGCCGCATCCCAGAGTTTGACGCTCTTGTCAGAACTTGCAGAAGCGATGGTCTTGCCATCGGGGCTAAATGCTACGCCCCAGACCGCATCGCTATGCCTGTTAAGGGTGAAGATTTCTTTTCCTGTAGCCGCATCCCAGAGTTTGACGCTCTTGTCAGAACTTGCAGAAGCGATGGTCTTGCCATCGGGGCTAAATGCTACGCCCCAGACCGCATCGCTATGCCTGTTAAGGGTGAAGATTTCTTTTCCTGTAGCCGCATCCCAGAGTTTGACGCTCTTGTCAGAACTTGCAGAAGCGATGGTCTTGCCATCGGGGCTAAATGCTACGCCCCAGACCACATTGCTATGCCCTTCCAAACGGTTTAGCTCTTGAGTGTTGTAAATTGCTCGCTGGATTGCCACTACAGCTTGCTGGTTAGCTGTTTGTTCTAAATTAGCATTTTTAATTGGTCTACCTAAAAGTTGTCTACCTGACTGTATAGCTGCAACCACAGCCTCAAGTTGCCTGTTAGACACCAGGGAAGTTTCTGAACTTTGCGCCAGAGCTATCACACCTTGTTGTTGAGCTACCTTAGCATTTTTTTGGGCGTTCCACCATTGATAAACAGATAAGATAGTTACTCCAGCTAACCCCATACTAAACATGGTGACAACTCGATTTTGCCGCCGTGCTGCTGCCAGTTTTTCTTGTTGGCGTTCTTTCTCTTCTCGCTCAAGGTGAGTTTGGCGTTCTTGACTCTCCTGAATGTATTCCTCGCCTAACCCATTCAGCATTTGCCAATCGCCAAATCTCGTTAAATATGCTTCTGCTACTGCTAACCTGTCATCTTTTCTAAGAAACCCTGGCTTTTTCTCATTCCTCTCCCATTCTTGGGCTTCCGCTTCAATCTGTCGCTCAATGGCTATTCCCAACTTATATTCCTCTTTCCACTCCCGCAACATTTGCCAGTGGCGGATAAGGGCCTCGTGGACAACATCTAAAATCACATCCTGAGAATCCGGCTCATCCCTCTTTGTAATTAATCGTGCATCTTTATCGGCTAACTTCTCACTTACCTGTTGCAAAAGTTCTAAGGAATGATGGGAATTAACCAACTCGCGTAAACGCACGCGTCGCCGTACATCTGTGGTTTCTCCCATTTGCGTCAACTCTAGAAAAATCCGCCGCGCCACAGTTTTTTCTGTTGCTGAAAGACTTTCATAAACTGCATCAGCGCGTTTTTGTAGCGTTCCTTCCACCCCGCCTAAATCCTCATAAGTTTTCAGGCTGAGAACCTCATCGCCTTGATTTCTCGACTCACGCCACAATTCTGTCAACGTATATTGCAGCAAGGGTAAACTTCCGGGATAATCCTCAACATCATTAATTAGTTGCTGTTTTAACCTTCCCTCTATGCCTAATCCTACCCAATCAGCCGGTTTAGTAATCGCTTCTGCAATTTCCTCACGGCTTAAGTGTTCGACGTTGATGTAAGGTTTATTGATTCTGCCCGCAAATTTGGGATATTCTCGCCATCTCCCCCGAAAATCCGATCGCATTCCAATGAAAATATAAAGGTTATCTGTACAGTCAATTAATTCCCGCAAACAGTCAAAGAATTCTTGGCGCTGGCTGTCATCGCACATAGTAAAGCATTCTTCAAACTGGTCGATAATCAAGATGACTGGTGTGTTTAATGCTTTTAACTCCTCGCCGATGACATGGGTAAAATTACCCCTCCCCAACCCTCCCCCCTTCGACAAGCTCAGGGCATCGCTTGTAAAGGGGAGGGAGTTAGATTTTCCAGTTTCCCCCCTTTTTAAGGAGGGATTAAGGGAGTTAGATTTTCCGGTTTCCCCCCTTTTTAAGGAGGGATTAAGGGGGGTAATTTCACTTGTCTGTACACCGGAACTTTGCAATGTGGGATTAAGCGGGGTAAGCAAAAGATTAGGCAAGGAAAGTGCAAAAGCCTCCAGTAAACTGTTAACAAGAGATTCTTTCGGCGTAAACGGTGTAATATAAGTCCAGCGATCGCTCCCTGGAATCTCTTGTCCTAGCTTCAGTTGGTAAAGTAACCCAGCCCGTAACAAAGATGATTTCCCACTACCGGAAGCACCTAACACAGCAATGAGGCGATGCTTATCTCTTACTTGTTTAATCAACTGCTGAGTTAGCGCACTCCGCCCATAAAAAACCTCAGCATCTTCCTTTGTCTCGGTAAAATACGACAGCGAACGATAAGGACACTTATCCTGAAAGCTTTTTTGCGAAAACTTAGTTGTCAGCAAAATTGCCCGTGCAGAATTGGCAATTAACGGACGCTGGACTGTATTCGGCATTTGGCTAATAATGAAATCTGCCAATTTGTGGCTATTGATAATCCCATCTGCGTCATTTTCCGGGTTCAATCCTACAAGTAACGCCTGCGTCAACAACCCTTGCGTGTGGGGAATTTCAACTCCAGTTTCGTAGGAACGGGTTGCAGTAATGAAACAGTAGTCTTTATCTGTAGGAATAAATTTTAATAATTCACCGCTATAGCAGCAATCTAGCCAAACAACAACTCGTTTAGCCTGACTTCTTTGCAACTGCTCACCCAACCAACTTAAAGGTATACCATAGAATTCTGCTTCAGGTAAAACATCACTAGTAGCTAAAAATACTTCTTCTTTGCCTGCTACAGTTTTGCACCACCCATGTCCTGAAAAAAAGAATAACGCTGTTTCTGGCGTGGGGTTAGGATCGGGAGGATTGAAAAGATTAGCGATCGCTTCTCTCAATTCTTGCATCTTTACCGCGCCTTGGCGGTCAATTTTACTTTCTCCCTTCGGGTTTAAAGTTCTAGGTAAAAACTGAGCGCGAAAAGGTCTATAACCGTATTGTTCTAATTGTTGGGCAATTTTCTCTGCATCCTCTGCTGCTGCTGTTAGCGGCTTTAGGGTGGTGTACTCTGGGTAATAATTAATTCCAATAACAATAGCCGCCCATTCCGATGCCATTTTTCTTACCTGACTGACTCTGATAACTTTTTGGTTAAACTGTAGGCAAAATCTGTCCACAGCATTCGTTTAGGTTGTATGAAAAATCACTAAAATCTCGTGAAATAAACTAGATCGATTTACATAGTAAAAGGTATAATAAAAAACATTTTATTTAATAAATTATTCTTTTTAGAGATAGAAAATTAAAACTGAACATGAAATACATGGTGTAATTATCTCACTGAAATTACGTTTATACTAGTCGTAATGAGTTTGGTATAAAAACCTATGAATACAAAGGCTGACAATACTATCATCGCTTTTCTCTTGGCGTTTCAAGACTTAAAAACCGCCCTTGGAGAACAAGAAAAACAGAATTTAAAAGAAGTTGCCAAACAGTTAGACACCCAACCCAAAGCTTGGCAAGACTATATTAAAGGACGTTTATTAGAAATAATTACCCCTAATCCTGAGTTAAATCAGTCTTATCAATTCTATAAATCTCAATTAGATAATTTAGAAGAAATTCCTCATGATTTACTCCCGACTGAAGCAGAAATTAGTAGGTTCAATACTCTTGAAAATTATCCAATAACTAGAGGCTTTAAACCAAAATATGAAGCTAAAGGTTACGAAAGCCAACTGAATAACGTTGTAGTCATTGTTGGCAGTTCTCCTCAACCAGAAGAAACAGTGAAACAAGTCAAATTTTTAGAAAAATGGAAACAATTTTTATCTCAATCCAATCAATCAAATTAGTTTTGCCCTTGTGATGAGCGATTTAATCTATCCGACACTCGATTTGTTTTTATATGTTTTAAAAACTTCTTTAAACACAACTGATGCAGAAATACAAAAAAACCAAGCAGCTTTTTTAGAACAATTACCCTCTAATACTAAATTTTACGATCCTGACATTGAAACCGAGTATTTAGAGATTACCCATCCTCCTCAAATTAACTTTATTCCCCACAATAAAACTTTAGAAGGATACTATTATCCTGTTAGATTAAATGACACTTATGGGTTGCAAATTGATTGTTCTATTAATAATCAAATCGAAACTCAACCAGCCAAGTCTTTTGCAATCTTAAAAACTGAAATTGAACAAAAACTAAATAAAGAACTGGCAATAATTGGAAAAACCTGGTTTCTTTCTGGTTGGCTACCAGAAAACTCATCTCACACCCATGAGGATATTGCCAAAGATTGCTATTATGCTTTATTTAAAGATACTTCTTGGCAACCAGACAAAGGTACTTTTTTAGATGGGAAAGTTTTTGAAGTAGGGCGATCAGGAAATATAAATCAGAGCCTAAAAAACGTAAAGACTCCTCTAAGTAGTAATGAAGATCATGTGATTATTGCTATTTATAATAATCGAGAGAGTGCAGAAAAAGCTGCGGAATTTTATAAAGATTGGATGGGGTTATTTTGTTATCGCAGCAAGATTTCGTGGGCTTATTGCCAAAGTCGCTTAGTCAAAGATTCTCTGCTCAATCATTATAAAAAAATAGAAGAAAATAGAAAAATTACTAACCAAAGTAACTATTGGCAGGAAAACCAAAAAATTACCACTTATCGCCAAGTTTTAAATAATATTGATCGCATTCTCCAGCAATACACAATCGACTTACTCAACCTCTCTTTTCAAAAACAAATTATTGAAATTAACTTATCTAATTATCAACTTCGCTTGGCTTTGATTAAAGAAAAAGCAGGTCAAAATAACCAGTTAGATTTTTTAGAAAAATTTAGCGAACTAGCCAACAAAAAATATTTACCACAAATTACCAAAGATATCGAAAATATGCAGCTTGGCTTGCAACTTCTAGAAGATACAATTAACGCTACTCGCAGTCGCATAGAAGTCGAAAAATCTGAACGAGAGCGTAACTTCCAAGAGCTTGTAGCTGTCGCTGGTGCTGGAATAGCAACCGTATCTCTACTACAATCACCTGCCAAAGATTTTTGTAGTAAAGACAGTAGGAAAGATATCTTTCCTACAATTCCTTATTTTTGCGAATACCCTTTTAGTGCCAGTCTGATAGTTGGAATAATTGTTGGTTTTATGGTTTGGTGGCTGAGAAAAAGATTGCGATAAGCGTTCGCGTTGGCGTTCGCGAAGCGTCTCCGACAGGATAAGCCTTTCGTTGGCGCAGCCTCTCGTAGAGAAGAGAAGCTTAAGCCTTCTCCTTTGGAGACGCTAGCGCGAAACTTGTCGAATTTATTCCGCTGGGTGGTGAATTATACAGAGGTAGCAGCAGATTATTGCCGATCGCCTCATTCTCTGATTACTAATTTGCGATCGCAGTCGCAGTCAGTACACCAATCATTTGTAAGTTCACTCTCAATACTTTTCGGTTAAGGGGGAAAGGGTTTGATATTTACCTTTACCCCTTACCCTTTAACCTTTACCCAGACCAAAAGAGAGATTGTTGGATTTATCCGAAAAGTATTGAGTTCACTCTGCATTTTGTGAGAATTATTTGACTTGTAAGGAAGCAGTCACGGCAAGAAATTCTTGTATCATTTTTTGGATCAGCTCTCCTATCCTGCCCCCTGTCCTGCCCACATACTGACAAAATCTGGACTTGATTGTTGTGCCGTAAAACCCGCCCTATAGACATCTGAGCCGGAAATGGCAGTACTTTTGCTGAACGCTGCGTCTTGAAATATACATAATTCATGTAAGGTTTTAAATTGCTTTGTAAACCCATATTTCAAACTTAGCTTCAGAGTAGAGATTAGTTTTTAAAGAACCATAATGATTGATACAAAATTCTTCAAATTCATTTATTACTTGATTAAATATCTCATCTGATACTCGCCAACATAAACCATATGCTCGTGCTTTGAAAAAACTTAATAGCTCTTCAACCGTATTGCTAACTATCCATTCCTTTGCAACAAAATAATTTGATACGTAACCTTTTCGCTGTAAATATCCTTCTATATCTATCTTTTCTATTGCTGTATTAATACTTGGCGATTTTTGCTTTGCTCCTTCATACTTAGATAATATATCTCGAAAAAATCCTTCAAATTCTCGTCTGGCTGGTGGGGTAATCCACTGACAATTGAGATAAAAGCCTCCAGATTTCAACACTCGAGCAACATTGTCTAAAAATACTCTCCAATTAGAGACAGTATGGATCATGTGGACAGTCAATACAACATCAAAGCTGTTGTCTAGAAAATCTAATTGTGAAGCATCACCATGAATCAGTTTCAGATTAGAAGGAGTGACATTTAATTTTTGACGGAATTGATCAAGCATTTCTTGAGAAGCATCAATTCCTGTCACAAAATAACCTCGTTTAACAAGAGGAATAACATTTAAACCTGTGCCAACACCTGGTTCTAAAAAAGAGGTTTCAGGCGTGGCACAAGTAAGTTTAAGAATAAAATCGGCGACTTCCTCTGCAACTGGTTCTGTTAGCCAGCGTGTTTGGTCATAGATTTGTGCAATATAGTCATAGTAATTTGATTTTTTCATATATATACGGTTTAGTCGAACTATACCTTTGCATTTAATTTCTTAGCTTTATATTGTGGTAGGAATGTAAGTATTGATATCAATAAAATTAGTTTCCAAACTAACTTTTCTCATCGACTCTATCTCTTCATCCTATTTTTTTGTGAAGGTATTGCTGAGTAAAATACCTTTACTCAGCACTCCCATAACACCGACAATCGGTTTAAACGGTGACTCTTGTACCGTCAAATTTAGTGAAGGTGAAGCCATTGAATATTTCGTTATAACCCAGTCTCTCATCCCTGAGCAGACTAATAGCAACCTCTTCTCCTAAAGCCAAAGCAGCGGAACCATCCGAACGCCAATGGATACCACCGTGACCGCGACCAATAGCATAATTAGTTGCCAGTTTATTCAACTCTCCACCCACTGTTAGTGGTGAACCACTGTAAGAAATTACTTTAGTAGGGTCATTGGGATCAGGCACTACTGGTGAAGGAATAACAAAGTTTTCATCAAAGAATGCTTTCAACAGTGTGACATTGACGCCAGCAGTAGCAGCTGCACCACCTGTATAGGAGGAATGGATTGGCGCTCCTTCTGGATATGCTTGGGGCAATAGATAGGTGCCGAAGGTGCTAAAGGTCTGAGCCAAAGCCTGAGAATTGAATATCTCAGAATTAATCGGATACTCAGTTTTATTGACAATATTGTTGTAGACTAGCCCCCCATAAGCTTCTGGGCGCAGAATGCGGTGTACATAAAACTTCTGCCAGTATGAGGCTCTAATCGCACGCGAGCTACCCAAGTTAAGCAAGGCTTGTAAATGCCCCACTGCAAAGGTTGCAGCTGAACCACTTTGAGTTCTCGAGTTGACGTAGGGATTGCCTGGATTCAAAGGAGTACCGATGCTACCAAGAATCAACGAGGCTCCCACGTATGTAGGGCCGCCAATATGGGCATACTCACCTAAATCCCGAACTGTGGCTATGTAACGGTTTTTGGGGTCGTATTTAATAGATTTCCCGGAACTACCTCCATTCTGAACAGTCAACCATTCCTGGAAATTGAGTAGAAAGTCATTACCAGGAAGAGCAGTACGAATCAATGGCGAAACAGACTGAGTTCCCCAAGGAATAGTTAGCAACAAAAATTGTGAGAGATAGGGCCCATCTAGCACCCCTGGCGGAGTAACATATCTTGTACTTGAACCGGAACCGACGTAGTTGACACTACCACGAAATAAAGTTTGAGGGGTGACACGCTCATTTTGTTTTGGTCCTCGAAACGCCGAAAGCTTGTTGAGGTCTTCGACGGCTGCCAAGACTTTTGGGTTATCAGTATTATTTTGCAGCTTAGAAAGAGGTACATCTCGAAGTAAAGCTTGCCAGTAGAGTTCAACTGCTTCAGCAGCGCGTTCTGTACTAGCTAGAGATGGTGGTGACGGTACAGCTATTTGCGCTGCATTGATCCCTTCTAGGCTAATTGCTAGGGCCCCTTGAGGATTGACCAGCTTTCTAGTGCCACCCAAAATGATATTTTCATAATCATTCGGGTTTTGTGTTGTCAGCGCTCTGGTCAAAGAGTTGTAAGCTTCCAGCTTGACTTCGCCTTGTTCGTTATGCGGTAGTCCTCTACTATCAGAGCCAATTTTGTTGGGATAACGCTCCTCGTCGCCGTTGTTTGGATGGGCCGGAATCGGAATATTTCGTTCAAGTGCCGCTGCTTGAAGACGTACTCGATAGGCTTTATCAACAAATTTGCTGTAGTTGAAGGGCCGATTATTATACCGCCTGTTAACGGCTTGGGCTTGTACAACATCTCCTCCGTTCTTTGAGGAGAAAGGTGAACCTAAAACTCCTGCAACAACGCTAGCGGCACTAAACAAACCAGCGCGACCGAGAAATGAGCGTCTGCTGGCATGACTACCAAAGAAACGTTTGCTAGCTACACGGGGTTGTTTGAGTTTATCTATTTCGCTATTAGCCAGAGTATCTTCCTTGGAACCTTGATCAGAATTTGGATCTAATTGCATGAGATGTTCTCCACTGGAAAAAAATAATCCAAAAATTTAGTCATAAGTGAATACATGAGAATCTGAAAACTAGAACAACTAGCCTAGAGAAACAGGGTAATCTAACGAGATTTGGGATGATATCTGGGGTTACTTTACTGGAAGGTAACTTGCATAGGAGTGATATCAAGTTTGGTTAAACACTTAATAAAATATCTGTAAGTTGGGTTGAAGAACGTAGAAGCAAATGCGAACAGGACCTCGTAGATAAGGAACTTATCACAGGGGAACCCAACATTTGATCCTTGCTCATGTTGGGTTTTGCTGCCGTTTAACTCAACCTACATTGATAGATTTTATTAGAAGTAATTACCCAAACTTGATATATTCTCCTGACAGTCATACCAGCACTGAATGCCGATATTATGCCTTCATTGCATGGCTGTTATAGTTTTGTAGTTGTAATCAGTCTGATCGGATGTTGCCGGGATTAAAGCACAGCTAAAACCACCGCTTGCTTCCAATCAAGCTCTATAATCCTGCAACTCTATCGATTTGCCGTATTTTATAGATATTAAATCAGACTTTCTCACAATCGGTGATAAAAATCAAGAGGTTTTTACAATAAACTTAGTAAGAGTGTGAAAGCCCAGAGAAACAGGCCCACAGGGTCGTATTCTCTGCTTGAGACTGTGGATAAAAGGCGACGCGATGGGTTTTGATCGAGTATCAAAGGCGGTTGTTGTTGGAAGGTTGAGTTGAGAGAACTAGGCGTAGCCCTCCGTAGACATCGCTTCCAGACAACATCCCCTAAAAACTGATTTAGCCTTTATTGGATTGGGTAATTAAGCCCAACTCTGCATAGATTGGATGCACTATTTTTCTTATTTTGGGCAGTTGTCTACTAAAGAAATATGCTCCTAAAATACAACAAGTACCGCCAAATAATAAAGAATTATCAACACCAAAGTAACCTGCCAATGCTCCAAAAAATAAATTACCAAAAGGCAATATTCCTAAAAAACCAGTTGTAAATATACTAGTTACTCTACCTCTTTTATCTTCATCAAGAAGAATTGATTGCATAAAGTTACTGATTGAAGCCAAGGTTAGAGTATTATTCATGCCGATGATAAACATGAGTAGTAGACAAATCTCTAAATTTGTTGAGCGAGAAAAGACTATTAAACCTAAACCTAAAAGTGCAGCAGAGATTGCTATAATTTTTCCCAGTCCCATAACATTTTTTCTAGAAATGAGATAAATACCTGAAACTATGGAACCAAAAGCCGATGCTGTCATCAAAAAACCCATAGTTTCAGCGTTACCCTTTAGGACTTCTTGAGTAAAAATCGGTACTAGATTGACATGAGTCATTCCCATAAAACAAATAGTAACTTGTAATATCAATAAATATTTAATCGGTAAAAATTCGTATGCATAAACAAACCCTTCTTTAAGATTTTTCCACATTTGGGGTTTTTGAGCCAAGGAATTATTGATAACTGGGTTGACTTTGATAGTTAAGATTGCAGATACAAATGGTAAATAGCTGATACTATCTACTAAAAAACAGGAAGCTGCACCAGACCTGGCAATCAGTAAACCCCCAATCATTGGGCTAACAAACTTCGCTGTATTAATCAAGAATGAATGCGAAGCCATTGCACTATAAGTATCTGATTTTTTATCCAAAAGTCTGGGAATAATGACCTGGCGTGCTGGTAAATCGAAAGCTTTTACAATTCCCTGAATCGTGCCTATGGCAATAATCCATCCGACATTGATATTATTGCTAAGAGTTAAAAAGGTTAAGATAGAGGATAGTAGAATAGATACTAGCTGAGTACTTAATAGAACATATCGTAAGTTCCAGCGATCTAACAATACTCCTACCAAGGGTGTAATAATTAAGCCCATAGCTTGATTTGTAAATCCAGCCACCCCAACCAATACAGCCGAATTAGTTAGTTGATAAACTAGCCATACCAAAGCAATTTGAGTCATCCAAGACCCAAAAAAAGATAAGCTTTGTCCAATAACGAAACAAGAAAAATTTACAGATTTAAGTGCAGGTGGAAGTTCAACAAAAAACTTTGGCTTGTGTTTTTGAGCTTTTACTCTATTACTTGGGATCATTAGTTTTTGCCTATTTTAAAATTATTGCAACCCTGTTTAAGGTTTTTATCCTTCGTTCGTTGTTAGGACTTACGCACAAGAGATCCTTTAACCCTCTTTTTTCACTTTTAGAGAATGCAATAACCCAAAGGTTTATCGGGCTTTGGCTCTCAGTTTTTGTCTATAAGTTTTACTTTCTATTAAAAAATAAAAACTCAAAGCTTGATTCAATCTAATTCTTAGAATCTGGATTCGATTATTTTTTAGTGGGAAAAGGCTAAGGGGTAAACGGTAAAGGTATGAAATTTTCCCTTACCCTTTAACCTTTAACCTTTCCCCAACATCTTGCAAAAGTTACTTTTGCAAGATGTCTATAGTACTTTTTCCTTTAAGCTATTACCCTTGAATTAAGATAATTTGCACGAATGAAAACATTGCTAGAGACATTGCATTTCAACGTCTCTACTAATTTTTTTGATGAAGTTTTAGTAGACTTGCATATCATCAGCCTTGAAATAGTATTAGTAAAGCTTAATGTTAGCAAAACAGAAACTTTGTATGCTTAATATTAAAGCAAAAAAATAGCAGCAGTATGAACAGAATGCATATCATACCATGTTTGGTCGAATAGCCACAACCCCTACCGCTAAACAGCAAGGGTTTGAGGTGGTTGATGCTCAATTAAACCCAGTTGACATCACAGCCAAGCGCGATCGTATTGAATAGGCCAGAGTTTATCGTGTCCCAGTTGTTTAGCTGCCAGATGTGGCCAGTAAGGATTGCGGAGTAGTTCACGTCCTAAAAGCACTATATCAGCGACTTCTGTACGAATAATCTCGTCAGCTTGTTCAGGGGATGTAATTAAACCCACGGCTCCCGTATGAATATTAGCTTCGCGGCGGATGCGTTCAGCAAACTGAGTCTGATAACCAGGTTTAATTGGGATATGAACACCCGGTATGATACCGCCTGATGAATTGTCGATGAGATCAACTCCTAAAGACTTGAGTTTGTCGCTTAAAACAATACTTTGCTCAATGTCCCAGCCATTGTCTACCCAATCAGTGGCGGAGATGCGTACCCAAAGTGGATGTGTTTGAGGCCAAACCTCTCGGACTGCTTGAATTACTTCTCTGAGCAGACGAGTCCGGTTTTCAAAGCTGCCACCATAATCATCTTGACGGTGGTTAGAAAGGGGCGAGAGAAATTGGTGCAGTAGATAACCGTGAGCAGCATGGATTTCCACTACCTTGAAACCAGCTTCTAGAGAACGTTTGGCAGCTTGAGCAAAGGCGTCAATAATTTCTTGAATTCCCTCAAGACTGAGGGCTTCTGGAACTGGGCTATCTTTGCTAAAAGCGATCGCACTACTCGAAACTAAGGGACGCCAACCTTCCTGAGATTCATCTAGTGCTTTCCCTCCCTTACTCGGTTTGGCAGTGCTGGCTTTTCTACCTGCATGAGCAAGTTGAATACCTGCAACAGCACCAAAGTTATGGATCAATGCCACAGTCTTGGCTAAAGTTTCGATATGTGAATCTGACCAAATTCCCAAATCTTGCGGGCTAATGCGCCCACGCGGCTCCACAGCTGCTGCTTCTGTGAACACTATACCTGCACCGCCAACTGCGCGAGAAGCTAGATGAATAACGTGCCAATCATTAGCATATCCATTTGTACTGGAATATTGACACATTGGTGAAACGGCGATGCGGTTGCGAAAAACAACTTCACGAATTTTGAATGGTTCAAACAGATGTGCCATTAATATTGATTCCTTCTCTTGCTAGATAAAAGAAATTGGGAAGGGATTTGCAGCATGAATTCGATTTTGCATTATTTTGCATTAATTAAATAGAGAAGTCAAAATTTAGAATGTAATCAGTGGGGAATTTAGATCCACCACTTTATAATCTCCCAGCAAATTCAAACTTTGCTGGGAGACTTAAACCCTTACTCTCAGCACCTAATTTATCGCCGTAGATATCACAGTAGTTCTTGAGTAGGGTAGTATTCCTCCAGCCGACGCTCGCGGACTCGCTACCGCTACGCTATCCTGCCCTACGCAAGAACTGCCTCTTTTGTTACATATTTGTTGAATGACTAAAGTCATCATAGAGATTTGGATAAATAGATTGATTGTCAGGCTTTTGAGACTGCAATTCCCAGATATCGCGTTTTCCCAGTTCTTGATCCACTAATAACTGTAGATGATCTGGTAATTTAGTTGTTTGCCAAATTGACCAAATTTCTTCACCAAATAATTCTTTTTCAATTTTTCCAGAAAACATAATTTCACTTCCACGAATGTTCAATTTTAAGTTTAATAACTCCTCATTTAGGAAAGAAAAAGTAACAAAATTGTCATTCTTGATTCTTTCGCTATTTTTAAAATACAGGTACTATTCGCCCTGAATACTGCTTGTTAAGAAAATCTCCAACTTGTGCATCGTTAAGTAACTTTTTATTACGGATATTGTCGATGGGATTGCGTCCTGTGAGGGCAATAATCCGTTGAAAAAAGGCGATCGCATGAGCATCATCACTAATTTTTATACTCAGAATTAAATGTAAATCAGGGTCAGGAATTAACAAAATTGCCTTACTAGCAGCTTGCAGAATAGACTTCTTGCATAAATCAAATATCCTCACCCTAAACCGGATTTCTGACCACATCTCTTAAAACCTTGTGCAGGAGAGCAAAGGAGAGTTCTTGTACAAGTTCTCTCCCCTATGCCCCTCTGTTTGTCTGCACCTCTGACCTCAAGCTTGTGAGAAATGCGGGCTAAATCCCTGTGCCAAGCTGGGGAGATTACGCATCAAGCGCATAAATTATGAGCTTGTTGTAGCGCGCCGATTAGAATCAGTACCAGAAGGTACTGTTGTTCCACTCGTACCGCAGTAGCCTTTATCTACGAGTACCACTTTTACCCCTTGACCAGTTTATTGGCTAAACCACCTAATTTTATGCTAAACTCCATTATGTTGATCGGTTTACCGTATTATCATATTTATGAGATTTGCATAGATTGCCCTAAAAAACAAGAGGCTATTAAAATTTATTGATATTACTCTTTAATAAAATGCGATCTGTTGTGAAAACTTTTTCAAAAAAGTAAAGGACAAGAACTATACTTGTCCTCAATAGCTAAAATAATAAGTTCTGCGTCTAATAGGAGTTAGATGAGACAGGGCAAAACTTTTAGCTTAACAAGCCTGCTAAGTAAGTAGGTGCTAAAAAACACAACTAAATTAAGAAGGGTAAAGGTTAAGGGTAAAAGGGAAAAACCTTTACCCTTTAACCTTTTCCCTTTACCCATACAAAACTTTGTATAGTTCGGTTTAATTGTGCCAACCTACTTATGCATATTATAGTTATGTAAACTACGTATTAGACTTTGGACAAAAAAGTGTTCGCGTAAACTATACGCGAACAAAACTAATAATTAATCTTGCTGATAGTTTCTGCACAAAAGAATTGAGTAACGAGATGAGCTACAATCTCGTTGCTCAATTAAAACTTAACGAAATAAGTATTTGTTGGTAATTTTTGGGCAGTCCCTACATTTGTGGCCAAGTCATTTATTTTATTATCTGTTTTGATCACTGCAAACTTATCAGTAAATAGCAGTACTTCACCATTTCCTGGTGTTACCCAAGCGTGGCGAGTCATTAGGTTTTTGGAGACAACTAAAAGAGACGCATCTCCACGGTAAGGCGAGATAGGTTTACCCATGAAGGTTTGATTATCTCTATTGGCGATCGCATAAGCAGCAGAGGAACCGACAAAAATTTTACTGCCATCTGAGTAAATAGTTTTAGGGAAATTGCTACCGCCGTCTCCCATCCCCGCAGTTGTAGGCCTTCTTGGAACACTTAACTGTCCACGCTCGACAGTAAAATTAGTCAGATTAACAGTTCCTATATATACCTTTGTTTCGTCACGAGTCTGTGCAGCATTGGTGTAAGTATCTGTAGTAATCAAAGTCTTTGTTAATAAGTCTTTGCCATTCCACCTGTAGATTGAGTTACCCCCATAAACCGAGCCGAGGATATAAAGCTTATCTTCAAAAATATGTAATCGGTTAAGTCTTGTGTCTGCCATGTCGTGGGCAAGATCGGCAGAATTGTAGCCCCAAAGCTTGCCTTGGTTATTTCCTGCTAAATTTGCCAAAGCAAATATTTTCGCTCCGTCGAAAACCATCCGGTAAAGAAAAGCTATCTGGACAGGAATACCTAACCTTTTTTGTTGCTGGTAGCCACTAGTGTAGAGATAGCCGTTTTTATACTCAAAATCCATTACCTCAGTTACGCCATAACTCTGTTTGGCTTTAAAGTTGAGGTTTTTGTCATAAATTGATAGAGTATTCGCAGACTGGTAAATAATCCAATTTTGCAAAAATTTTACCCGTGTCTTTGAATTAGCTGTATTGCTAACTATTTTTTGCCTAGTTCCGTCACTTTTTATTTTTACTAGTCCTGTTGGAACAGCTAAGACATAAGTTTTGCCGTCAACTGCTACGATGTCACGAGCATCGTAATTAGAGTTTGGGATTAGTTTTTTCGTCCCATTAGCTTCTACTTCCCATACACCTTCAGTATTGATGACCGCAACTTTGCTGCCGTTAGTGCAAGCTGCTCTTGGCGAAGAGATATTAAGATATGTAGCTAAAGCGGGGGTAGAATAATCAAACATTGTACAGTTCAGATAAAGTGTACTGAAAAATATTGGCGCTCAATTAAGAAAAGAATTTTGGGGATTTTTGAGCGTTTTTAACCTAAACTCGTCTTCAAAAATGCAGAAAATATTGGCTACGGTAAACTCAAACTCAAAGGTTGAGTAATCCGCAAAATATGCATATCTGCAAACATCGGTAAAATTAGAATTGAGTTGTTTGTGGTTATGTCGTAGCGATAACCTGTTAATTGGGGGAAAGTAACTTCAATTAATTTGCCTCTCTGCCTGCTTTCTAATTCGACAAATACTTCACCGAGACTTTCTGTCCCAGCTCACCCATCTCCTTTAACATCCCCTCAATCTTTTGCATAGCTAGAGATGAAGGCTTGGCATGTCCTTTCTCCCAACGGTTTACCGTCGAATAAGTTATACCTAAAGATGCTGTAAACTGTTCTTGGGTAAGACCAGTTATGCCACGAAGTTCACGGATGAGCTTTCCAACTTCCGGTTGCTTGATTAGCAAAGGTTTCTTAATGGTCATTTAGCTCAGAACGCACCTGTTAATCTGGCGAGTGATATGTGTTCCGCTACATCCTATTGGGGCTAATGCTGAATTGATAGGCGAAAATATACTAGAATTTTTATACTTTCTTGATTTTATAACTAAGTGATTACACCTCCGTAGATACGGTATTTCCTAATGAGACTTTTAAGGAATCAATTACATAACGAAATAAGCATCCTGTTGTCAAGAAGTATTTAAAATGAATATCTAATAAATAAAAAGCTGCGTAAATCTTTTGAGATTTTAGGTATTAAACTCAGATTTATGTATACACAAGTCCTAAAATCATTGCTTGGTAAGATACAAGCTTTAGTAGGCAAGGTTTTGAACTGAGCAAGCTGTAGTTAGGTATTTTCGTAAAATTGGAATGTTTCCAATATTTCAGCTATTACCATTGTGAAAATGGGTATTTTACTAAATTGCTGTTGAAGTATCTGGAGTCATGAGAAACTTCTTGTCCAATCCAGGTTGGTAATTCAAATTGCTGATTTTCATCACTGAGTTCAACTTCTGCTAATATCAGTCCTTTATTAACACCATCAAACTCATCTATTTCCCAAATCAAACCACCCGACTCTATTTTATATCTGGTTTTTTCTATAAAGGGACGTTGACATAATGTCTCAAGTATTTCTTGAGCATCTTTAACAGGAATAGGGTATTCAAACTCTAATCTCGAATATTTAATATTGGGGCCTTTAATAGTCAAATAACTTTTTTCCCCTACTATACGTACACGTATAGTTGCTTTATCTTCTGTAGCAATGTATCCTTGACGATATACACTACCTTCAGCTAATCCTCTCCAGCTATCTCCTGTCACTAAATATTTACGCTCTATTTCTTTCGCCATTTTATTTACCAAATTATTTGCTTTTTTATATCACAAATAATATAGCAATCCTAAATTTCTTTACAAAAATGTGTGCAATTCTTACAAATAAGAGTGAAGTTGTTGAAGTATTGATATTGATAGCGATCGCTTCTACTATAGTAGGATAATTTACATCTTGATGAGGTTTGATGCTATCTGCACTAAACAATTCAAACTAGCAGTAAATTCACAATTGGTATCCCCTTTATTTCAAGGTGAAGTGAATTGAAAAGACTGTTAATCCTCCATAGCCATGTTCAATCACTAGCACTCAATTTAAACATTTGTTATATATAAGAACTTACCAAATTTGCTTGTTTAATTTGTTTTTTTGCTAAAGCCAATGCTTGATGAGCATTTTTAAACTTTGTTTCATCTGTAAATTTATGCTCAAAATTCTTTAAATAAGCTTCTAAATACCGAATACGTAAGTGTGGATCGACTGGATTCTGAAGAAACGGGAGGTCAGCTTCAACCATAAACCGGATAGCTAATAAGGGGATGGGGCTACGAAGTGGACGAAATTTTGGGTTGTGCAGGCCAGGACTTTCATTACGTTTATGAAATTCTCCTATCATCAGTCCTGACTCAACAAACAAAGGTTTAAGTTTTTGTTGGACACTATCTATCACTTTAGAAGCATCTTCTATATGGATGTCAGGAAAAATAAGTAAAAAAGCTTTATTAATTGCTAATTCCTGCTCTTTAGCATCTATTTGCAGAAATATATCTCGATAGCGTCCAACAATCTCTTCTAATTGTTCTGGATACAAATCTTTTGTGTGAATAACTGCTAGACGAATACTATTTGATTTGAGAGAGTAAGGTACAAAGGGGCAAACTGCACCGGGTCTACCTAAGTCAGGATGAGACCTTCCTAAAAAGGTTTTCACCCACTCCATAATTTCAATTAAGGCAGAAAGGTCTTCATGTTGCTGGAGTTGTTCGATTTCACGAGTTGTATAAAGTTGCATAAGCTTGAGTGAAATAGAATAATTGTCTAATTTTGAATTCCAAATTAGTTTCACCTTGTAAAACTAATTATTTCAGTAAATAAAACAAGCCCTTTGTTGTTTATTTTTGCTTAATCTGTGGTTTGCAGAAGACAACAATTTTTTATCATTTTATTTTTTAAACTTAAAGTAATTTACTTCAATACATACACAAATATATTTCGTATTAAATAAATTGTTTTCATTTGATTTGGAAATTAGTTTGTAATATCTTATCTACAGGACTAATCTTTGAATATTGAAACACGTGTAGGGCGTGCTACACTTTGTTAACACACCCTACAATTGCTTGACAGATTTTTTCAAAAACAATTTACGATTTCTATAGTATACGTATGTATCATCATTATTCGGCATCTGCTCCTAGTTTTTTATACTCTTAAGCTTCTGTTATTTTTATGAACACATTATAAATTTTATGTGTAAATAGTTATTTTTACTGTGAAAATTTGGTGTAGATTTAACAGCAACTTTAGGGCTACTATCAAGGTAATATACTTGTAGTAAGTAAAAAGTTTACACAGAATTAGTATAGAGCTAATTTTATAAGCTTTATATTACTTACAGTGGATTACAAATTAATAAAGTACACTCTCCAAAATAGATTGGGGAGGATGCTTGATAGGGTGGGTGGGGTAGTTAATCCACTTAGATGAAAAGTACTATATTCTCGATTGGTCGATCTCAACTTCAGGTATTTGTAGCGAATATCAGTATTTTAGGCTTTATTTTGTCTAAAAATAAAAATGTTGGGATAGTTAGAATAAGCGGCGACTTCTACCGTTCCCCATATTATTCTTAAGTAAGCTACTCACAAAATTAAATATTTTAGGACTTACGGTACTATACCAATTAACCATAATATGCATTCAGTGAAATTATATTTCAGGTGCTGATTGCAATCGCGATTTTGTCGCATATTTACTGTTCTGGGTGTTAGACATAGCTAAAAAGCCCAAAATAGTATAGTTAATATGTATGATACGTAAGCCCTATATTTGTTTAATTGGAAGTCTTTTATTTCTCAACAAATTCTTTCACCACTGCCATAGCATCAGGAGGAATCTGCGTAATTAGACGAAATGGAAAGGCGGCAGTTGAAGCAAACTGAGCATAATCTGGTGTCAGGAAGATAGCATAGTTTTTAGCTTCTGGAGTCATCTGGAAAGCAAAGGCCAAGGCTATAGCTTTAACGTACCTGCGAACATCTGCTGCTTGTTCGCCGACAACTTCACCGCCACTAATAGGTGTATTTGGTTGTCCGATCTGATCTAATGTGGTGCTGGGGTCTTTTACACTGAGATGAGTACCCCCGATTATACCAGCTAGCGATTTTGGGGATGGAATTTTGTCAAATCCTACAATCTGTTCAGTTAAAGCTGGGGTAGTTTTATCGGCGGAACCTGCTAACACTATGGTAGGAACTTGTATCTTAGTTAACCCAGTTTCGCCAAAAATTAGAGAAGTTGTCGGATTGAGAGCGATCGCTTGTTTGATTCTGGGATCTCGTAATTGATAGCTATTTTCTGGTAGTTCTTGAGCGATGCACTGCATATTTTCTCCCAAACTCAAGATAGTCAGGTTCTTTTTACAGCGTTGTTTGAGACGTTCTAGTTGTAACTCGGCTCCAGCAAGCGCTAAAGCTGTACCACCACCAAAAGAATAGCCAACAACCATCGCGTTTGTAGCTGCAAGTTTCCCTTGCAGGGGATGATTAGCTGTTTGGTTGAGTTTTGCTAATTCGTCGAGGACAAAACTAATATCTTGAGGGCGATTTAAAAACTCTTGAGGCTTCATGACTCTGGTTTTGCCTTGTAATGCTAAATCAATATTTGCCGCATTACTACCGGGATGTTCTAAAGCTGCTACTACATAACCGTGGGATGCTAAATGTTCTGCTAAGTAACGCAAGTCCGTGCGGACTGACGCGAAACCGTGAGAAAAGACAATTACGGGTTTGTCGGGAGTTGCAGCAGTTGACCAGTAAATATCAACTGGAATTTTGCGGTCGCGCTTTTGATCGTTCAGACTTAAATTGAGTATTTTTACTTGGGCGCTTCCTGGTTGGCTGGGATCAAAAGGGAAAGCAATCTGCGGTGTTCTCGGATGTGCTGTTATGGGGTCGAGTTGGGGAGCGATCGCTAACATGAATTGCTGGGTACGCCAAAAAGCGGTATTTAAATTCCCTGCAACAACGAAAGCCTTTGGCAAATCAATTTCTAAGCGTTTACTGGGATAAGCAGCAATAAAACTCAGTATAGAAAGACCTTGCGGTGCAGTAGAACCTAATACCAATCCTGCTCTGAGTGCTTGTACCCCAGCGTTGTCCTTTCGGGCTAAAGCTGTAGCAAAGTCATTGAGAATAGTTGTACCAATCTGGGTATTAATTAACCTATCAAGTGTGACAACATTCATCGGTATATTCATGCCCAGCGCCCCCAAGAAGAAGCGGCGTTGTTCTTCAGATAAAGACTGTAAACTCCCAGGCAATTTTCCTGTTTTTACAGCCTGTTGCAACTCAGTAAGAGAAATGGATTCTGTAAATAAACCGAAACGCATAACAACTGTGTCAGCAGCAATGGCCGAAGTATTTGCCCCGAACTGTGTAAGTGCGATGGCGCTAAATAAACCCGCAACTGTCTTAAGACTTCTCCAAATTTTTCCCATAAACTTTTATACCAACTGTTACTTACGGGAATATAACGGATATTTGTGTATTTGACTACCCTAATAATTGATTAGAAATAAAAGTAAATTTTTTCTTAACTTGATGGCGATGTCTACGATGGTCACTGACTTGTACTGAGCGCAGCCGTTGGCACAGGGTCTCGTAGAGAAGTGCGGGTACGCCTATGCTTTAATCTCCTCAAAGCATCTGCTGATGCAAACACAGCCATATTACAAGCATAACAAACGAATTGTAGAATTCATCACAGCTAAAAATTTGAGCATAAATCAGTGTTAACAGCCACAAAAGCTCGATTGTTTCTCAGCTAGGTTTAATACTGTAACGCAGCTACTAGAACAGGAAAAGCAATGCCTGCGGCAGTAAACTACGCATCTACAATCTGCAATTTTTTTTGACAGCAAAATTTAACCGACTGCTTAATGTTTTGTCTTTGCTCTTTAAAACGTTTTGCAGAAGTGTATGCAGGTGAATAGTTTGACTACTGTAGCTGCACGATCGTTACTCATCAAATTCCCCCAGCCGCATCAACAATTTTTCTTGGCTTTATGCGTCGCAGACTACCCTATATTTTAATTTTTCTGCTTTCTTTGAGTATTATTACCCTGTGGTGGCCTGTGAATGATTCTGATTGCAATTTTGAGGCTTTTATCGCATCAAAAACTACAAAATTTCAAGTACATGCTACTAAGGTTAGTGTTCAACCGTGGCGTGGTCGTCACCATGTATATGGAATATTTAGGATTCCTAATGAATACAAACAAGCTCCATTTTTTGTGTTAACAGTCCAAGGTGCTGGTAGTTACTGTTCAAAACAATTTGGTCATAAACAAAACTTTGATGATATCTTTGCTGAACCAGGAACTTATCTGGTAAAGAAGGCTATTAGAACTCGAAAAACTCTGCGGCTCATTCTTCAAGGTTTATATTCTCAGGTCAATGATAAAAATAATTGGACGTTGACTTTCCCTGAACCAAAAGCTAGTCAAAATAATTCGTAATTCGTAATTCGTAATTCGTAGTTACAATTAGTGTGGGCTTTAACCTACCACTGTCTTGTTGACCACTAAATATGCATATTTAGTGGGGGTTTGTACCCTCTTTAATTACGAATTAGTAATTATTTGGTCAAGATAATTCATAAGTTAGCTTGGTGGTTGAGTTTCCAAAATCTGGTTTTTCTCTAATAAAGCACTAGTCGCATTAACTACAATTTGTGCTGCCCCGGTGAAGAACGATCGCTCGATCGTCGCTGGCACATCGCTAGGTTTATGATAGTGCGGAGTGCGTAAATTTGCGGTATCTGTCACCAGCACAGCACCCACACCCTGATACCAAAACGGTGCATGATCGCTGCGTAAGGTGTCTGGTGTCAGTAAACCTTTAAAAGGAATTGGTAATGTTAGAACTGCTGGCATTGATTCTTCTTTATTCAGGGCGGTTGAGGGGATGTTTTGTGAGTTTTGAAAGGCATTTAAGAAAGGCAAATGTTCTGTATCACCGACTACTACTAAAAAGTCGCCCTTGTCACTAGGTGGCGTCACAGGCAATCCGGTAGGGTATTTCTGACATCCAGAAGTGTAACAAGCGTAACCTACCATATCCATAACGATCGCTCCGCCTAAATTTTGCAAGCGTGCTGTCTTACTCACAAAAGCCTGACTACCCAAAAGTCCTGCTTCCTCTTGGTCAAAAAAAGCTAGCTGTAAGGTTCGTGGCGTAGAACGAGAACCGAGCAACCGAGCGACTTCCAGCACTACGGCTACACCACTGGCATTATCATCGGCACCAGGGGAAGAGGCAACAGTATCGTAATGCGCTGCTACAAGAATTGCTTTCGCGGCTTTGTTAGTTCCTGGACGTTCGGCAAAAATATTCACACCGTCAGAGAACTTTTCTAACTTAGGTTTCCAGCCGAATTTTTTCAGTTCAGTTGTAATATAAGTGCGAGTAAGCGATCGCTCTTTTGTGGTGTAGCGCTGAAAATTCAACTTTTGGATATGGTTTAACAGCTTCTCAGTAGACACTTGGGGAGTAATATCAACTTCCCTTGATGGCTGTGAATCGAGTGTTTCCACCGGAATCCGCTCAACAATTGTCGGTGAAGGATGCTGTTCAAAAAACGTGCTACCTCTGCTACCCAACACGGCAACCGTCATCAGCACTAACAGCATCAGCCAAATCCATTTTCTCATCTGATTTATCCTTGGCTTCCTGACTTAGGGTAGCGCAAATCCCCAAGCATCACTTTCCAGGATTGCTTCGGTTAAGGTTTTTTGATGAAAATTCTAGCGATCGATCACAAAGACGCGATAAATCTGATTATTAGACCTCTTGCAAAAGTCTATAACACCCCACCCCCAATACGGTTCGGTTAAAGGGTAAAGGGGAAAGGGGAAAGGTTTTGAATACATCCTTTCCCCTTTACCCCTTAGCCTTTCCCCAGATCATAAGGAAAGTGAAAAATGCTTATCCGAACCGTATTGACCCCACCCCCAACCCCTCCCCGCTTCCGGGGCTACCGTGTACACACAAGTCGAATTTCTTCTTAAATCCCAAACATTACCTACTTAATCGCAGTGATGGTTAGGGTGGGGTAAAACTAAAGCTAAAACCTTAGTAAATCAGTTTTCAGGTGAGGTTTTGAGAATTTATGCAATAAATATATTGAATTCGGGTGGTCGTTTATTGAATTCGGGTGGTCGTTTATTGAATTCGGGTGGTCGTTTATTGAA
>NZ_JAVRCE010000092.1:0-25170 GCF_034530915.1 Nostoc sp. DedQUE09 | reverse complement strand
ATCACTTAATTTCTGCACTCTATCTATCTTACGTTTTTTTTGGTTGACCTACTTACTTGTCTAGCAAACTTTGCGGTTATAGAAAAAAACGGATCTTGCCCTCACATCTGAAGGAGCGATCGCACTATTTTGGAATGAACATGTATATAGTGATGCTAGTAATGGCTTCTTTGAAGAAGTACAGGAGCTATATCAAAGTTTAGCTCCTCAACTGGTTAAAGACGATGAGCCTCCTTTGCGTGAGAAGGAAGTCCCTAATAGAACAACTGAGATTGAGCAAACAGGTTTGTTTGGTGAAGTGACATATTGCTCTTATCGATGGGATGCAACATACAACAGTGCAAGTTATCTCAACCTCTTAAATACTTACTCCGGTCATCTAAATTTAGATCGCATTACAAGAGCGCGTTTTTTTGATGCGATCGCTGAATTAATTAATACCAAGTTCAATGGTCAAATTACTAAAGGTTACTTAACTACTTTATACGTAGCCCACCTATTGTAATCTTATCTAAATCCAGAAATAGCAATTGTCTCACCAGTCACCAACATAGATTTTCCATAGGATATTCGGAGATAGAAACTAATGATTAAGAGTCCAGAGAAACTTGCAGATACGACAATTCAGTTTTCGGCTCCTGTAAGAGTAAACTCGCCGGAACTGCAACAACTTTTTGATTTTATTGCTCTGGGAGCAAGTGAGCGCGATCGCGATCGCATCCTTCCTTATAATGTGGTTGAATTGATCCGGCGTTCTAGGTTGGGTGCATTGCGAATCCCCGTTGCCGAAGGTGGTGGTGGTAGCACTGCACGCGAACTATTCGAGGTCGTGATTCGGCTGGGGGATGCCGATCCAAACGTCGCTCACATTGTGCGGAATCATTTCTCTGTAACAGAGCGAATTTTGCGTTCTGAACGCACCCAAAGAAATCGTCGCTGGCTCAAAGCCGTCGTCGATGGCGCGATTATTGGACTCGCTACGACCGAACTGGAAAGCAAGCGATCGGGTGGCGGCCAAGTCGTGAATACAAAATTAACACCTGATGGCGATGGCTATCGTCTAAATGGGGCGAAGTATTACAGCACTGGCAGCCTTTATGCAGACTTGATTTTCGTGCGCGTGCTAGTACCCGATGGCACTAAAGCGTTTATACTCATTCCCACTAATCGCGAGGGCATTGACCTTGTGGATGACTGGGATGGCTTCGGTCAAAGGCTTACAGGTACGGGAACGACTACCTTCACGAATGTCCGTGTAGAGGCAGACGAAGTAATTTTTGAGACAGACACAGACAAAGACAACCTGCCATACAACATCGTCCCGCAATTATTTCTGACTGCCATCAACGCCGGTATTATTCGCAGCGTTCTACGTGATGCTACAGCCCTCATCCGTAACAGACCCCGAACTTTCTACCATGCTGTATCCGAGCAAGCCTCAGAAGACCCAATCTTGCAGCAGACTGTCGGGCAGATTGCTGCCAATGCCTTTGCTGCCGAAGCGATTGTTTTAGCAGCAGCTGATGGTCTTGATCGCCTCCCTGCTGCCCAAGCTCAGGGTGAAGAGGCAGAGACGGCTGCGGCACTAGCAACTTCTCTGAGTGCAGCCAAAGCCAAATTGATTGTTGATGATTTGGCTCTACGTTCAGCTACCTTGTTGTTTGAAGTTGGTGGGGCTTCTACAACAAAGAAAAGCTCCAACTTTGATCGCCATTGGCGCAACGCCCGTACCTTATCCTCACACAATCCAAATCATTTTAAGGCTCGTGCGATCGGGGACTACGAGATCAACGGTACACCATTGCCGCAACGAGGATTCTTCTAAATTTTGTTCAGATCCCTGACTTTTAACTTGTAGCAATTTATCAGAAGTCGGGGATCTCGCAGCCAACCGAAACCGTTGAGAGGAACTATGAGTGCAATTGATACTACTTCTTTGAGAGCAAGCAAAGAGGCGATGTCTGGCGACAAGCCGCTTGGCGTCTACGCTTCTCCAACAGATTATCCCCAAAGCCCATTATCCCAAGCTCTCCAACAGCCAGTACTGCTAGGGCTGTTCTTACCGATTCATCACGGTGGTTGGAGTTCTTCTAACCTACCGCGCACTACAGATTGGTCGTTTGATTACAATGCCAAACTGACCCAAAAAGCTGAGGAGTTAGGTTTTGACCTTGTTTTCGGCTATTCCACATGGCAGCCGAAGGGCGGACAAGGGCCAACTCGCACAGAAGCAGGTTTAGATGCCTTCATCGCTACTGCTTCCCTTGCGGGTATTACCTCACGCATTCTATTAATCTCAACAATTCATGTTCTCTACGGGCCTTGGCATCCCATCCATCTGGCTAAATTTGGTGCGACACTTGACCACATTTCTAAAGGTCGTTGGGGAATTAATGTTGTCACCGGACACCGGGCTTATGAGCATGAACTGTTCGGCTGGAGCAAAATCGAACACGATCGCCTTTATGAACTCGCTTATGAATTTGTCACCGTCCTCAAACGACTCTGGTCGGAAACAGAGAACTTTTCTTACAAAAGTCAGAGTTCTTGGCAGTTTAAGGATGCTTATATCAGCCCCCGACCGCTTTATGGTCGCCCCATCCTAGTTAATGCCACCGGTTCGGATGCTGGTATAGAGTTTGCGGGTCGCCATTCTGATATCGTATTTATCACCAGTCCGGCTGGTGGTGACATAGAAAGCGCCTTGTCGTCGTTACCCGCCCATACAGCCCGTGTTAAACAATCAGCGATCGCTAATGGTAGACAAATCCGCACTCTCCTAAATCCGCTTATTGTTGTGCGAGAAACTGAAAAAGAGGCAGAAGAATATGCTCAGGCGATTATCGACCATGCGGATCACGAGTCAATTGCTGGACGTTCTCGCTTCAGCAGCGATGCACACGCCTGGAGGGGACACCAGAAGGGAAATCTGCGTCATAGCGTTGGCAGTGCGATCGGCGGTAATGTGCAGCTAATCGGTTCACCCGAACAAATCACCGAACAACTTTTGCAACTAAATAAAGCTGGTGTTGATGGTTTCCAGCTTGCCTTTTATGATTTTGAGCCTGATCTGGATTTATTCGGTAAGCGTGTTTTACCACTACTGAAACAGGCTGGACTTAGGTTTTAAGGGGAATTGGAGGTTGAAATTTAAACGCAGAGTAACACAGAGGTAAGCGCAGAGGAACGCAAAGTTTATTTGAGTCCATTCGCTAAAAATTACGTTGAGAGGTGTATCAATGCAAGGACAAGAATTACTACAAAGCTTGTTGCAAGCCAGTAGTGAAACTTTTTACATGGTAAGTATATCTACCCTGGTTGCAATAGTATTAGGTTTACCTCTGGGTTTGTTACTAGTGATGACGTTTATCAGGATATTTTTAAATTTGTGAATAATAATATAGCAGCAAAAGAAGGTTTAGAGATTCAAGTTGTTACTTTTAATGACTGGATACAACCCAACACAGCCTTGAGAGATTAAGTCATTGATGCTAATTTCTTTCAGCATAAACCTTTCATGAATAATGCTGTGAAAGAACTAAATTTAAATTTAGTAGCATTGAATACAATTTATTTAAACATACTTGGTCTTTTCTCGAACAAATTAAAATCAGTAAGCGAAATTCCCTAAAACGCAACTGTAACAATAGCTAATGATGTCATCAATAACAACCGATGGTTAAGGTTATTAGCAACTAACGGTTTAATTAAGTTAAACCAGCTACTCGTTCATCCAAACGTCAAAGATTTTATTAACAAAGAATACAAAAGAAGGTTCATACCAGTTTTTTAAATATTGTCGCTCAAATCTAAGATTTTTTGATATTTGTGTCTATGGTTCTTTTACAGTTTATTTTCTCACTACTTGAGTGTAGATTTACCTAGAAATACCTGCACTAAATTCTCATAGTCAAAGATAAAGAAATATTGATTAGATTTGAACAGCCCATCAAAATGTGGTATCTTTTTTCTAAATACTACTGCAAATCGGTCAATTTACTGTACTTAACCGTTTTCATCATAGATATAGCTGCTTAAACTCCTAAAAATTGATATCAAGGAGTCAATTGTGTTGAATTCTTTAAAAGAACACCGCTTTCATTACAAACAAAAATGTTCTGCCAGTAAAATCTTTGCAGTTGCAGCGTCTTTTCTTGGTTTTATAGCTTCTAGTTGCAGTCAACAAACAGCTATCAATGCCACAGCTAACTCAGATTCCTCCTCAAATACTGTCACTACCAAAACTACAGAGAAAAACAATGTGATTCGCTTGGGCTACCAAAAAGGTGGGATTATTCCCATTGCGCGTCAACGAGGTGAGTTAGAGCGTCAGTTAGCAACGCAAAATATTAAAGTTGAATGGAGTGGGCCATTTGACCGTTGCGCTACGCTTTTAAGTTCTCTCAATGGTAATCGGGCGGATATTGGCGGATGTGGTGATATTCCGACTATCTCTGGAATCGCTGCCAGACAACCTCTTTGTATTGGTTCTGTACAGCGTCCTAGCCCAGATTCTTTAAGTAGTGCCATCTTAGTTCGTGGTGATTCTCCCATTCGTAAACCGACTGATTTAGTAGGTAAAAAAGTTGCTGTTAATCAAGGTGGTGCAGGCGAATACCTATTATTAAAAGTTTTGGAAAAAGAAAATATTCCTTCATATAAAGTCCAGCGAGTTTACTTATCACCGAATGATGCTGCACCTGCTTTATATCAAGGTTCTGTTGATGCGTGGGCAGTTTGGGAACCTTATATTTCCATTGCAGAATTAGAGCATCAGGCACGGAGAGTTACCACTAAACACCCTGCTCCTACCTACGGCATTATGGTTGTTCGTGGTGATGCAGCTAAAGAAAATCCTGTGGCCGTGAAAGCTGCTCTCACTGCTTTGAGTGAGGATGGTGAATGGTTAAATCAACACACTAATGCTGCATCAGATTTTTTAGTTAAAGAGCTAAAAGTCTCTGATACTGTAGCCAAGCAAGTGACTAAAAATCGAGGACCAGAGTCTTACGTATTTCCTAATGCTGAAGATATCGCCAAGCTTCAGAAAACAGCTGACTGGTTACTAGAGCAAAAAATTATTCCGCAACGAGTAGATGTTGCTACAGCAGTGTGTCCGTTAGAAACTACCGCCGCTAGGTAAAAAGATGAGGGACAAGGAGCTAATAAATGCTGATTCTTGACCAATGACAAATGACTAATAACTAGGAGCAAAATTATATGCCTGTGGAATTTATTGGCATGATTGGTACGCGAGAAGCGTCTGAATTACATGACCCTACCGTATCTCTCACGGGAGGAAGTATAGACTTAGCTTATGTCCGCAAATTTGCAAAAGTCCATGAAGATGGTGGCTTTGATCGAGTACTAGTTGGCTATAGTTCTACAGGGCCGGATGGCTTTAATGTAGTCAGTTATGTGGCTGCTGCAACAGAACGACTCAAATTTTTACTTGCACATAGACCGGGTTTTGTGGCTCCCACTTTAGCCGCCCGCAAATTAGCAACATTAGATCACTTTTCTAATGGTCGCGTTGCAGTGCATATCATTACTGGTGGAAGCGATGCCGAACAACAACGCGATGGTGATTGGCTTGATCATGATACTCGCTATCGCCGTACCGATGAATATCTTGATATTGTGCGGCGAGTTTGGACGAGTGAAGAACCTTTCGATTATGAAGGGGAGTTTTACCAACTCAAACAAGCATTTTCGGAAGTTAAACCTTTACAGCAACCACATATTCCGATATATTTCGGTGGTGCTTCTGGTGCTGCTGTGGATGTAGGTGCAAAGCACAGTAATGTATATGCGTTTTGGGGAGAACCCATAGCTGCTATCAAACAACGGATCGCAGAGGTGAAAGCCGCAGCACCGCCTGGAAAAGATTTACGGTTTAGTGTTTCCTTGCGTCCGATTTTGGGCGAAACAGAAGCAAAAGCATGGGAAAAGGCGCGTTATATTCTCTCACGCATCAATGAAAGCCGTGCTAAGGCTGGGATTCAATTATCTCCGGGGGCTGCTGCACGACCTGAAGCTGTTGGTTCATTGCGGTTGTTGGATTTCGCCAAGGAAAGCGAAATTCATGATAAACGTTTATGGACACCGATCGCAGCTGCTACTGGCGCTCGTGGTAATACTACTGCTTTGGTAGGGACTCCGGAACAGGTTGCAGAGTCATTATTTGATTACTACCAAGCTGGAGTGACAACACTATTAATTCGCGGTTTTGACCCAGTGGAAGATGCGATCGCCTACGGTCGAGATGTGATTCCTTTGGTACGTCAACAAGTGCAACAACAAGAACGACAAACAGCAACCGTAGCTTAATGTACCTGTGAAACAAGAAAGAGAAAATCATGGCAAATTTCACTAGACCACAACCGCCAGTCTTTGAACGAGTTGAAGAAGAACGACTCTATCGCAAACAACGCCTTGCTGCGGCATTTCGGCTGTTTGCTCGTTTTGGCTTTAGTGAGGGAACAGCAGGCCACATCACCGCTAGAGATCCTGAGTTTACCGACCATTTTTGGGTAAATCCCCTTGGCAAGTACTTTGGTCACATCCGAGTTTCTGACTTGATTTTGGTCGATAGAGAAGGGGAAGTTGTCAAAGGTAATGCTCCTGTCAATCGTGCCGCCTTTGCGATTCATTCACAGGTTCATGAGGCGCGACCTGATATAGTTGCAGCTGCTCATGCTCATTCTCTGCATGGTAAATCTTGGTCAAGTCTTGGTCGCCTGCTTGATCCCCTAACTCAAGATGCTTGTGCTTTCTACCAAGACCACGCTCTATTTGATGACTATAGAGGAGTAGTTTTAGATACTTCAGAAGGTAAAAGAATTGCTGAATCTTTGGGAGACAAAAAAGCTGTGATTTTGCGGAATCATGGCTTTTTGACGGTGGGGCAAACAGTAGACGAAGCTGCTTTTTGGTACATTTCTTTTGAGCGATCGGCTCAAGCCCAACTACTTGCAGAAGCAGCTGGCAAACCACTTCCCATTGACCACGAAACAGCAACTTTTACTCATAACCAAGTAGGAACTCATTCCGGCGGTTGGTTTAGCTTTCAGCCCCTCTACGACCGAATTGTAGGCGAAGAACCAGGCTTACTAGAGTAGGTGTTGGTTATTTTTCTTGATTGTCTTTTTTTACCCAAAAATTAACGTGTCTACCAATTGGCTGCGGCAGAATTTTTTCTTCTCTCTGGGTTACTTGTTAGTAGCAACAACAGCTTGCTCAGAGGTTAAGTCTACTAGTCCGGCAACGATCGCTACTAATCCTAGTGCATCCCCAATTGCAGTGTCGAATACAACTCAACTGCATGTTGCTAAATTTAAAGGTGGCTGGGACTTAAATTTAAAGTTAGCTAAACTAGATAATTTCCCTTACACAACTCAATTTACTGAGTTTACTGGGGGTAATTTGATGGTACAGTCAATCAATGCTGGTGCGATTGACCTGGCTTCAGCTAGTGAAATTCCCCCGATTTTTGCGATTGAATCGAAAGCATCTGTAAAAATTATTGCCACTCTCAAAGGGCCAACCATTGGTCAAGTTGTACTCGTACCCAAGGACTCGACTGCCAAAACGATCGCTGACCTCAAAGGTAAGAAAGTGGGTTACGTTAAAGCCACGACTGCTCACTACTTCCTGATTAAAATGTTGGAAAAAGTCGGGCTAACGATGAAGGATATCAATGCAACTCCTTTATCGATACCCGATGGACTAGCTGCTTTTCGTAAAGGACAGCTTGATGCTTGGGCTACCTACGGTTACTCTATCCCCCAAGCCAAAAAAGAAGGGGCGCGGGTACTGGAATCTGCAAAAGATATTTTGAGCGGTAACTTCGTAATTATTGCTTCACCCAGCGCGATCGCTGATCCTCAAAAGAAAGTGGCGATCGCTGATTTTCTCTGTCGTTTGCGGAAATCTCAAACTTGGCGTGAATCTAATCTTAAGCAGTGGTCGAAGAATTATGCAACTACTATCGATGTTGATGAAAGTATTGTTTATCAGGATGCCCAGCAAGGACAACAACAGCGTCGTCAAGAATTACTTCCTGTTTCTGACGAAGCTATTGCTTCTCAGCAAAAGGTTGCTGATACCTTTTTTCAAGCGGGTGTAATTTCCACAAAAGTTGATGTTAAACAACTTTGGAACAGCAGTTTTAACGAAGATATCGCCAAATGCCAATAATTGCAGCAAGAAGTAAAAAGCTAAATGTCAAAATCACCTTATTTTTAATAAAGGTAAAAATATGTTTCATGGGATAGAAAGAGAATTATTAAATGGAGTACCTTGGTTATTTGGACAACAGTCTCAATTACCACATCATCTGCAATTATTAGATGAGCAAGAACATCAGATCCGTGATATTTGGGAATTACCACCACAAGAATCTGGTCATCGTGAGCCTGTTGTTAAGCAGAAGATAAAACGGTTTGGGATTTTCAGCAAACTAAGAAGTTTTTCTTTAAAGGCTATCGCCAATAAATAAAGATAAGCATTATCAGCTAATCAAACTAATAGAAAATTTCAACTAATTTGCAATGTGCAGTAACCTTCACCGGGGTAGCTTCTTTCAAGTATTTGGGTGACATCAGCACCACTTCGCTAACAATCAGTAATTATTTATTCGTAACACTTAATATTAGACAAACTAATAATTAGTTACTCATGATATTATGCTTTTCAGTATCACTAATCTCGATAAAATCTCATTTCATCCTCAAATACCGATATGACAACAACGACTGACCTCGATTTTGCCGCACGTGAGGCGTTGCGCCTACTCGGCCCCGATCCCGAAAACTGGGTGAGCGATCGCTCAGACATTGACCACAATGTGACGATAGTAGGCGGTAGTGGCAGTGGCAGCACCTTCGCATTTGCCCTGCGGCGTGCCGGTATTGGCCGTGTGACAGTCATCGACGAAGCTGAGGACGAAGCTCATGCAGGCGTGTGGCTGACGCGAGCGCGGATGAAAAAGCTACGCACACCAAAAAACCTGCCAGGGCCAGAACTGGGTATTCCGGCGCTATCATTTCAAGCTTGGTACGAGGCGCGGCACGGTGTTGAGGCATACGCAGCGCTTGACCGCATTCCACGAGTGGCATGGGCTGAGTACCTCAGCTGGTATCGGCATTTTCTGGGCATTCCAGTTCGGTATCAGACGAAGTTGGTGCGGATTGAGCCGGACGCAGATTTCTTTCGTCTACACCTGGAAGTGAACGGTGTGGCGCAGGTGGAAACCACACGTAAAATTATCTTCGCCAACGGTGTAGCTGGCACTGGTGGCCCAAATATACCGCCTGTATTGGCATCTCTGCCACGCACCTTATATGCACATACCGCCGATGCAATCGACTTCAACAATCTACGTGGCAAAACAGTAGCAGTGCTGGGTGCTGCGGCCTCGGCCTTTGATGCAGCAGGAGTGGCATTGGAATCAGGCGCTAAGGCAGTACATCTGTTCGCACGACGGTCAGCGATCGCATCTTTGCCAGTGAATCGCCTCCGAGGTTATCCTGGCGCTTACTATAACTATCCGCAACTACCTGATGCAGCTCGGTGGTTCCAAGCTTGGCGGTTTAATCAGGTTGGCTCTACACCACCACCAGACGCAATCGAGCGGGTAATAGCGTTTTCTAACTTCCACCTGCACTTATCCGCACCTTGGAAAGCGGCTCACAACCAGGGCGATCGCATCGTCGCTCAAGTAAATGATGATGTTTTCGAGTTCGATTTTGCGATCGCTGGTACTGGCTACTTTGTTGACCCGACAAAGCGGCCGGAACTCGCCGAATTTGCACATCATATCGCCCTCTGGCGCGATCGTTATGAAGCTCCAGCCGACCAGCGTGACGATCAACTCAGCACTTACCCTTACCTTGGCAGCGCCCATGAATACCAAGAGAAAGTACCTGGTAATGCCCCCTACCTGAAAGACATCCATGTGTTCAATCCTGCTGGCTTCGTAAGCTTCGGTCTACCCATCGGCGACGTACCCAGTATTCGACGCGATGTGCCAGCAGTAGTGGCACGCATCAGCCACGACTTGTTCTTTGCTGACTGGTCATTACACGAAGCCCGGATCACTAGCGGCAATATTTCGCCGGACTTCGACACATCATTGTATGCAGATGCGGTATGGAAACAGCAAACCAAGGTGGCAGTTAGCTAAATCTGTGTAGCGTTTATAATTCACGCCTAATGTGAATAGTTAAAGCTATTAAAACGAAGCACTCCTTACACATTGGGATCTACGATGTTCGCCTCAATGGCTTGCTCTTAACGGCATGATGAAAGGAAAAACACTTTCATAAGCTTTAGCTGCTTGCAATACCAGTAAATCTTTATATTTGGCAGCGACAATTTGTATACCAACAGGCAAACCGTTTTTGGTGAAGCCACAAGGTAAAGATGCAGCAGGTTGTTGTGTAAGGTTGAAAGGATATGTAAAAGGTGTCCAATCTCGGTGCTGATGAGCAATAAATGATTGAGGCCGATTTTGCCCAACAGGAAAAGCAACTATCGGTAAGGTGGGAGTAAGTAATAAGTCATAGTTTTGATGAAATATTTGCATTTGACGTCCCAATGCTTCACGAGCATCTTGGGCGCTGAGATATTCTACTAAGGTGAGGCGATCGCCTTCTTTGGCTATAGCTTGCAAACCTTCTTCAATTAAAGCTTGTTGTTCTGGACTAAAGCCACGCAATAACTTAGCTGCACCAGCTTGCCAAAATGTTTGAAAAATAGGGCGAGGATTTACAAAACCTGGATCGACCTCTTCGACAATCGCACCGAGTTTAGCAAAAACATCAACTGCGGCTTTAACTAAAGCAGCTACTTCTGCATCAACCTCAGCATAGCCAAAGTTGGGACTGTAAGCAATTCTCAATCCGGCTACACCCTTGTCTAAATCAGAAGTATAGTCTTGTTTTTCATCTGGTAAAGCATACCAATCACGCACATCAGAATGGGCGACAACATTTAATGTGAGTGCGGCATCAGTGACGGTACGAACCAAAACGCCAACATGAAACAATGATCCGGTATGGGCTGATGGGTAGCCAGAAACACGTCCAAAAGTCGGTTTGAAACCAAACACACCTGTTAACGCTGCCGGTGTTCTTGACGATCCGCCACCATCTGTACCAAGATGCAGTGTTCCCATGCCCAATGCAGCAGCAACAGCAGCACCACCGCTACTTCCTCCGGGAGTCAAATCTGTATTCCAAGGATTGCGGGTGATACCAGTCAGTGGACTGTCGGTGACACCCTTCCAACCAAATTCAGAGGTTGTGGTTTTTCCTAATAAAACTGCTCCTTGTTCGCGCAGACGAGCCACCGCAGGTGCATTTTCTTCCCAAGGTTGATGGGAGATTATCGCTTTACTCCCTCGGCGCGTTGGTAAACCCTTGGTTAATAGCAAATCCTTGACGGTAAAAGGTATACCATCCACTAAGCCACGGGGATTTCCATTTAACCAACGCACTTCTGAGGCTTGGGCTTCAGCCAGAGCAGTGTTTTCATCTACGATCGCAAAGGCGTTAACTGAGCTATTGTAAGTATTGATCCGTTCTAGGGCAGCTTTGGTTGCTGCAACTGGTGATAACTGGCGATCGCGATATAGCGATAACAGTTGAGAAGCAGAAAAATCAGCAATGTCTGACATATTTCGGTTTGAATAGATTTATTGAAACTACGGCTTAGTTAAGGAGTTTGGAGAAGGTTGCTAATTGTCAGATGTCACAAGTGCGATCGCAAAACCGTCATAGCCTTTGCTACCCACAGTCTGGATTGCTGTTGCACTCACACGCGGTTCAGATGCGAGTAACTCATTAAAACGACGTACTCCTTGAACACTAGGATCATCGCTGTTCGCCTCAATTACAGATCCATTGCGTACAACGTTATCAGCGATAATCAGGCTGCCCCGCCGGGAAAGCTTTAACGCCCACGCAAAATATTCTGGGTTGCTTGGCTTGTCTGCGTCAATGAAAATCAGGTCAAATGGATTGTATCCCTCGTTAGCTAGTTGCGGCAGTGTCTCTATTGCCCGGCCAACGCGCACCTCGACAAGATGAGCCAGATCAGCACGGTTTATATTCTCGCGGGCAACTTCGGCGTGCTGCGGATTAGACTCTAGGGTGATTAAACGACCATCGGTAGGCAATGCCCTAGCAAGCCAGATCGTGCTGTAGCCGCCTAATGTACCAATTTCCAGAATAGTGCGTGCCTTATGGATTAAGGCTAATAGCATGAGCAGTTTACCTTGGCTCGGCGAAACATTTTGTGGTGGTAAACCAGCTGCATCGCTAGCCTGAAGCGCCTCATCTAGTACGGGATCGGCAGGCACAAGCAAATCAGTGATGTAACGATCAACTTCTGTCCATAATTCTTGAGTCATTATTTTTCTTTCGGTAACAGTAACAACAGCACTTTTTATATGACCTAAATCTTAATTAGGAAAATCACTCCGCTTTAGTAGAGAAAGCAGTGTAATACCTTCCGCTAAGAGTTTATCAATAGCACCTTCATCGCGGTCAATAACGCAGAGTACGTAATCAATTTGAGCGCCAAGTTGACGCAGTTGATTGGCTGAGGTAATGATTTGACCACCAGAAGTTACTACATCTTCTACAATCAACACCTTCCGATTATTAATCTGTACACCTTCAGCTAATCGAGAAGTTCCATATTTTTTCGCTTCTTTTCTCACGAAAGCAGTAGGTAAACCAGAGTAGTGTGATAAGAGTGTCACTATCGAAATGCCACCAAGTTCAAGACCTGCAAGTACTTCGATATCGCTTGGAATAAGAGTAAGCATCTGCTTAACAATAGCATTAAGTAAAATTGGATCTGCCTCGAATTGATACTTATCAAAGTATTCGTTTGATATTCGTCCAGAGCGAAGTTGAAACGACCCAACTAGATGTGAAACTGTATAAATTTGCTTTGCTATTTCGCTTTTAACTATTTCGGTTTCAGAGCGTTTTAGAAAACTTCCCATTAATTTAACCTTGCTAAAAAAAATTGCTTTATCCAATTCAATAACGTGATATTTAACGTCTTAAAAGCTGTATCAGTTAAACTCGCAGCAGCAATAGTTCATTTGTTAATGCTTCATCCCACAAAGGCGATTTCTGTATTTCTGACACAGAAAGAGGTGGATTTATAGATTCGCCATCAGTCAAGAAAGATTGCTCTGATTGGAGAGATAATTGCCAATATCCTAGATCGTGCCACCGACTAAATTTATACCCAAGTTGACGTAGGACACCTACAGTTGAAAACCCAACAGCTTCATGTACAGCCACACTGGGTTGATTAGGTAAAGCGATCGCGGCCACAACGTTATAAAATCCTTGGAGTCGCAGCAATTTAAACAAAGAAGTATATAAGGCTTTAGCAATTCCTTTTCTGCGATAATTCGCACTGACGTACACAGATGATTCCACAGACCATTGATAAGCAGTACGGGTATGGTAGGGTCTAGCATAGGCGTAGCCTACAACTTCTTGATTAATTTCGCAAACGAGCCAAGGCATCTGCTGTTGATAACTCTTAATCCGCTGTTGAAACTCTGTTTGAGTGGGTGGTTCTACTTCAAAGGAAATTGCCGTTTCCCGCACGATTGGCTCATAAATTGCCAGCATTTGTAGAACATCGTTTTCATTGACTAGTCTGATTACTGCTTTCACTGCAATACTTGCTTTCTCCTAAACCAACTAAATAATAAAGCTGTTCCTAGTCCCCAAGCACCGTTAACTAATAAAGCTGTAATCATCGCTGGTAGCTTCCAACCTCCGGCTATGGGTAAACCCTTCAATGGTGCAACTACAAACCAAGCTACCAATGTGGGTGCAACAGCGCCAAAAAGCAGCGCAGTTAACCAATAACTTTTATTTATTTGCCAGCGCAGTGTAATAGTAGCCCAAATTAAACCCCAAATTCCTCCCCAGAAAGCACCTGATAGAAATTGCGGTATACCAAAGGGCGGTGTCGGAGTGGTTTGATAAAGCGCACGAGGTGCAAAGTTAATTGCATGAAGCAATGCCAGCAAGCCTTGGTGAAATACCAGCACAGCCACAAATCCAGCAACGAAAGCTAGGACAAATCGAAATACATCTGCTTTTTGAGTCATCGGGTAGCTTGCTTCCTTGGAATGATTTGTGATAAATTGCTATTTAGATAAGTACGATAACTCTACCAACTTACTGTACTTTTTGGATAACTCGATCACCAAAATCAGCGTATTTAGTTAAAAGCTTCATATCAGATAACAATTAAGCTTTCCATGCAAATCCAAACAGTTGGTATTTTAAGTCCAGGTGACATGGGGCAGGCGATCGCATCTGTTCTCAATCAAAATGGATTGAAGACTATTGCCGCCCTAGATGATCGCAGTGAACGAACTCGGCAATTAGCAGCCGCAGCTAATATCCAAGATGTGGGTTCCCTCACACAATTGGTAATTGAATCTGATCTGGTGCTATCAGTTTTAGTCCCCTCTGCGGCGGTAGAGGTAGCAAAACAAGTAGCAGAGGCGATCAGTAATGTGGGTAAACAGATTCTTTATGTTGATGGTAATGCGATCGCACCCCAAAAGGTAAAACGTATTGCCCAAATTATCGAATCATCTGGGGCAACTTTTGTAGATGCTTCAATCATTGGCCCACCTCCCAGAGTTCCCGGTCGCACGCGCATCTATGCGTCAGGAAAACAGGCCGATGAATTGCAACAATTGCAAAATTATGGATTGGATATCCGAGTAATTGGCGATGAAATTGGTCAGGCTTCTGGATTGAAAATGTCTTACGCCGCCCTCACCAAAGGACTAACAGCGATTAGTACAGAATTATTGATTGCTGCCCATCGCTTAGGCTTGGATGAGCAACTATGGAACGAAGTATCTAGTAGCCAACCAGAACTTGCTGCAATTCTCACCCGTTCTATTCCATCCATGACACCAAAAGCACATCGTTGGATAGGGGAAATGGAAGAGATTGCCGAAACTTTTCAAGAGTTAGGTCTGACTGAACGGATTTTTTACGGCGCAGCTGATGTTTACCGCTTGGTGAAAGATACCTCTTTGGGTAAGGAGACACCAGAAGAGTGCGATCGCGATCGCCCATTGAGAGACATCATTACTACTCTTTCCGACGAAACAGCACCGAGTCTATTAGACGGTAATGGCTGATTTTAGTTGAGCTATGTAGCGATCGCTATTAATGTTTCATCAGCACTAAATGCAAGCTCCAAAAATTGCGAGCTTACCTGTTCCATGCCGCAGTATATAGGTATGGAACAGGTTATTATCTGGGGAATCGAGTTCGAGTTATTGATACCCGAACAATTCAGAGTTATGTGGGGCATAAAAGTATTCAACATAACTGTTCGTTACACCGAACTTGCATCTACCAAGTTTCAAGAACCTATCCCAGTATTATAAAATTCCCTACTTATTTTCGTAAAATGTGCTGGAAAACCTTGATTTTTGGTTTTTATATCATGTCCGCTTGATTACTTATTAAACCTCAAGAACCCCACCCCGCCAAAGCTACGCTTTGTCTCCCCTCCCGAAGAGCGGGGAGGGGCTGGGGGTGGGGTGCAATGACTGTGGAAATCATAACTAATTACCAGGACTTGATATTAGTTATCAATCAGCTTAAGCTTTGTAGCACAAATCTTATTAGTGGGATAGCTTCAAGGTTTTTGGGATAATTAATGTTTAAACCCCTTGGTTAATTCTTGCCCCATCTCCCCCGAAAAAAATCGCTCTCATGCTTAATCTGGAACCACAATATTTTCTAAACCCTTTTCTGCTGATGGAAATTGTGGGTTTATTGCCTCTATAGTGTCTGCGATCGTTCGAGCTACTACTAAGTTACGATACCACTTATTGTTTGCAGGTATGACATACCAAGGAGCATGAGCAGTCGAGCAATTGTTAATCATGTCTTCAAATGCCGCTTGGTAGTCATCCCACAGTACCCGCTCCTTTAAGTCGTTGCTGGAAAACTTCCAATGCTTATCTGGGTCTTGTAACCGACTTTCCAAGCGTCGCTTTTGTTCGTCTTTAGAAATGTGAAGGAAAAACTTGATAACAGCAATGTTATTGAGTGTCAGCATATGCTCAAACTCATTGATTAATTGATAGCGATCGCGCCAAATATCCTCCGGTACTAGCTGTTTGACTCGTACAATTAATACATCTTCATAATGAGAGCGATTGAAGATGCTAATCATCCCCCGTTGTGGTGTCCTCTGGTGGTAGCGCCAAAGGAAATCATGATTTAATTCTTCATCACTGGGCTTTTTGAATGACCAAACCTGACAGCCTTGTGGGTTAAGACCACCGAATACGTGTTTGATAGTACCGTCTTTCCCCCCGGTGTCCATCGCTTGCAGCACAATTAGCAAACTACGTTGGTGTTCAGCGTATAACCGTTCTTGCAAATTTTGCAACCGTTGACGCTGTTTTTCCAGTTCTTCCTCGATATGCTTCTTTTTCTTGTAGTCCTCAGAGGCATTTGGATCGAAATTAGCCAAGGTGATAGGCTGTCCGGGATGAACTCGGTAGCGAGGATAGTCTGGTTTAGGCGGTGGCTCATCTACAACGATTTTTTCAGGTGCCATTTCCTCAGCATACTCAGTTGTAATTTTTGCTGCCGCTTGTTTTGTCTTACGAGATTCTGCTGATGTTGTGTTGTTGGTAGCAGTTGAATTCTTATTATTTGCTGAACTCTTTGACTGGCTCATAGGTTCTTTTAAGTTAGATAGGGTGGATAGCAATACGGTTCGGATAAGCATTTTTCACTTTCCTTATGATCTGGGGAAAGGGTAAGGGGTAAGGGGGAAAGGATGTATTCAAAACCTTTCCCCTTTCCCCTTTAACCGAACCGTATTGGGGTGGATAGCTCTACGCATTTAATCGTGCAATTTCCGGTTGCGATCGCATTTTTTAGTGTGTACTAGCTAGCTGTTGAACTTTTTCTGTTTCCCCATTAATTAGACCTACTTCATCACCCATAACGCGCTCTAAGATTTCTTCTGCCAGAGTGAGGAATTCTGGGTCTTTGCGTTTGCGAGGACGTGGTAACGATATGCGCTGATCCATTGTGACTCGACCATCTTCAATGAGTATGATGCGATCGGCTAGCGTTACTGCTTCATCCACATCATGAGTAATCAAGAACGCTGAAAATTTTTGTTCCTGCCAGATTTTTTCAATTAATCGCTGCATTTCAATGCGAGTCATCGCATCCAAAGCACCAAGGGGTTCATCCAACATTAGTAAGCGCGGCTCTCTCACTAAAGCCCTAGCAAGTGCCACCCTTTGCTTTTGTCCTCCCGAAAGGACAGATGGCCAATCCTTAGCTCGTTCTTTTAAACCTACTTGCTCTAGTGCCTTCTCTGCCTTTTGCTGCCAGTCTTTTTTGTTCAATCCTAATCCCACATTCCTTAGAACATTGTCCCACGGTAACAGGCGAGCATTTTGAAACATTGTTCGCGCGTTGCGATTACGCCCACGCAATGGCTCCCCGTCAATTAAAACTCCACCGTCACTAGGACTTTCAAACCCAGCTATCATCCGTAAAAGTGTACTTTTACCGCCACCACTGCGTCCAACGATCGCAATAAACTCTCCTGGTGCTATCTCTAAATCGAGACTCTGCAACACCTGAGTACTACCATAGGTCTTTGTCAGACCCATCACTTTTACCTCTGCGCCTTGTAAGGATGCCATCTTCACAAACCTCTTTAAAAAGTGCAACAGAATTTTGAATAACAAGTAATTGCAATATACTTTGACCTCTCTCCAAACCTCTCTCCTAAAAGGAGAGAGGCTTTGAATCATACTCCCCTTCCCTTGCAGGGAAGGGGCTGGGGGTTAGGTCTGTATTGGACTCAACCGAGAAGCGCTATAAACTTTAAGCAGCTTGGTAGTTAGAATCCCACCTTAACCATTTTTCTTCTAAAGCTTTGGCAGCCACATCTGCTAACTTGCCCAACAAGGCATAAAGCAAAATGCTCAAGACAACTACATCAGTTTGCATAAACTCACGAGCGTTCATTGCCATATACCCAATGCCAGAGTCGAGTGTGATAGTTTCAGCAACAATCAAGGTTAGCCACATAATTCCCAAGGCATAACGTAGACCAACGATAATTGAACCTAATGCGCCTGGGAAGATGACTCGCTTAAATAAAGACCAGCCGCGTAAGCCATAAGATTTCGCCATTTCAATCAGTTCTGGATCAACCGTGCGAACTCCGTGAAAGGTATTGAGATAAATAGGAAAGAATACTCCCAATGCGACAAGAAAAATCTTAGCTTCTTCGCCAATGCCAAACCATAAAATTACAAGTGGGATTAACGCTAAGTGAGGAATATTCCGAATCATCTGCACTGAGGTGTCTAAATACTCCTCTGCTGGACGAGCCAATCCATTAAGTAATCCCAAGCCAAAGCCAATACTACCTCCCAGCAAGAACCCAATCACAGCCCGGATTGTACTGATAATCAAGTTTCGCCATAGTTCCCCGGAACGGGCTAAACGAAGTCCTGCAAGTATTACATCTGAAGGGGCAGGCAATACTCTTGTAGAAAGCCAGCCAGATTTCACCAGTAATTGCCAAAGAATAATTAGAACAATCGGCAAAATCCAAGGTTTTAGCTGCCGAAACCCTAGTTGATAAAATCGATTTTTTTTCATTTTGAAGCTCCTTCTGCGGTACGTTGTTGCTTAGGAAAATCTTGGTTGGCGACAATTTCGCCAAAAGGACTTAATACTTGCTGTTGTGCTGTACTAGGTAAATTCTGAAGTGGTAAGCGGGGAAAAAGTAATTCAGCTACTCGATAAGCTTCTTCTAAATGCGGATATCCCGAAAGGATGAAAGTTTCAATTCCCAATTCGGCGTATTCCTGTATCCGTGCGGTGACAGTATCAGCGTCTCCTACTAAGGCTGTACCTGCGCCACCCCGCACCAGTCCGACTCCTGCCCAGAGATTAGGACTGACTTCCAATCCTTCACGACTGCCACTGTGCAGTTGCGTCATACGGCGTTGCCCAACGGAATCTAAACGAGCATAAACTTTTTGAGCTTTGGCGATCGCTTCTTCATCAACATACTTAATTAAATCATTAGCAGCATCCCAAGCTTCGCTCTCGGTTTCTCGCACAATGATATGTAAACGAATCCCAAAACGTAAAGTTCTACCTTGTTCGGCAGCTAGCTTCCGAACTGCGTTAATCTTCTCGGCTACTTGCTGCGGTGGTTCTCCCCAAGTCAGATACACATCAATGTGGTTAGCTGCAATTTGCTGGGCAATCGGTGATGAACCGCCAAACCATAAAGGAGGATAGGGCGTTTGTACAGGAGGAAAAAGTAGCTTACCGCCTTTGATTTGGAAATATTCACCACTGAAATTGGCTTCTTCACCAGTCATAATTGCTCGCCAAATGGACAAAAACTCATCTGTCAACTCATACCGGGCTGTGTGGTTAAGATGAACTCCATCACCAGCCAATTCCACCGGATCGCCCCCCGTCACAACATTTATCAGCAAGCGTCCATTGGATACGCGGTCAAGTGTAGCCGCCATCCGTGCTGCCATGCCAGGAGACGACAAACCAGGGCGAATCGCCACTAAAAAACGCATCTGTTGAGTTACTGATATTAAGGATGATGCTATAATCCAAGCGTCTTCACATGAGCGTCCTGTGGGAAGTAAAGCACCCGTGTAGCCTAGATGATCCACAGCTTGAGCAATTTGACGCAAGTATGGATAGGTAGCAGCACGCCCTCCTGTTGCTGTTCCGAGATAGCGCCCATCACTGTAGGTTGGAATAAACCAAAATAGTTCCATTGATACTCAACTCCTTGAGTGTTTTAGCTATAACTGTAAGAATGCGATCGCCTACAGTGGAGCGTAGCCCATCGCTTATGTAGCTTGTAAACAGTTTTAATTAGGCTTAGGCTCAGACACCATAGCTACTCGACTGACATCAATTTTTTTAGGAACCAATTTCAGACGATAAAAAGTATCAGCAAGCCTTTGTTGATAAGCGACAACTTCCTGGGTAATAAGTTCTAAGCCATAAGCTCTTCTTTTTGCTACCTGCTCTAAAACACCAGCATCAATCCCAATTAGAGGTGAGAGTATTTGTGCAACTTCTTGTGGTCTAGGTTTTGCCCATTCATCTACTTTTTTGATTTCCTCTAAAACGATTTTCAGGCGGTCAGGATGCTTCTTGGCAAAGGTTTGAGAAGCAAAAAGGAACTCCCGATTTTCGACTATATTTGTAGCATCTGCAAGTATTCGCGCCCCTGTAGCTTGTTCAGCAGCAGCAAAGTATGGGTCCCAAATCGCCCAGGCATCAACCTTTTTTCGTTCAAATGCTGCTCTAGCATCAGCTGGAGGAATAAACACTGGTTCAATATCGGTATATTTCAAATTAGCTTTTGCCAATGCCTGTACAACTAAATAATGGACATTTGAGCCTTTATTTAAGGCGATTTTTTTGCCTTTTAAATCAGCAAGATTGCGAATTGGAGAATTTTTTGGAACTAAAATTGCTTCACCTTTGGGATTAGGAGGTGAACTGGCAACATAAAGCAGAGGTGCGCCAGCTGCTTGAGCAGATATGGGAGGCGTTTCTCCTGCATGACCAAAGTCAAGCCGACCAGCATTTAAAGCTTCTAATAGTTGTGGCCCAGCTGAAAATTGATTCCATCGCACCGATAACCCCATTGATTTTAACTTTTTCTCTAAATCACCTTTTGCTCTTAAAAGACTGAGAGAGCCAAACTTTTGATGACCAATACGAACTACCTTTTCTGGATCTTGACCTATGCTAAATGATGGCATAGATGCAGAAATTACTGAAAGATTTGGAGAGCAAGCAGAAATTATCAAACTCAAGCTGAGACTAACAGCAAATAGAAAGGTAAATGTTTTGCTTGAATGCTTTTTGAATAAACCTATAATTTTGTGTCCTTTTAATACAAGCGCAGAAAAAATCTTCTGATTTAGAAACATTTCGCCCTCAATTTAAAATAAAATTTATACTTAAAAAGTATTAAAGACTTAACTAACTTTGATTAAAATTATTGAGAGTAGTTTAAACTACAGTAAACCGACAAATTTAATGTAGTATCTAACTAAAGAATGATATTTTTCTGCTTCGATTATTGTTTTCTGAGACTGATGGAAGAGCGCTAACTAGGGGAAAAGCGTTGTATGTTGAGTACAGGACTTACGCAAAATAATGGAAAAACGAACTGCATACCCCTTCGGGGATCTTGCTACGCGCAGCGTCTCGTTAGATGAAGTGCCCAGAAGTTAATGTAAGACTTGTGTCAATACTGTTCGGTTAAGCATTTTTTACTTGAAATTGGGCTTGGGGTAAAGGTTAAGGGGTAAAGGTTAAAAGTTTTTCTTTTCCCTTTTCCCCTTACCCTTTCCCCTTTAACCGAAAGGTATTGAGACTTGTGTGTCCTCCTCAAAAAAGATTACACTTAGGCAACCTGTATAAATAATAGTTAGACCCCTGACGTTCTCAGTGAGGTAGCGCATCTAATTCACATATTAATATTCGAGGCTCAATTACCATAAGGCTGTAGCGGGGCTATGTGTCAACTGTGTATTCTATAAATGTATAAGAAGGTTGACATTATTTCTCTAAAAGTTGGAGTATTTGAGATTAAAACCAAGCTTAATTCTGATGATTTTTTTGAAAAAGCCTTCGGGTTGTAGTGGCGTGACAAGATAAATATAGTGCAAGAGTCGTAGCCACTGTTTTAAAAGTCAAGATATCGTTCTTGTATTTTGGTAACTTTTGTACTGTCAAAATTGAGTAATTCAAATATACCGAACTTGATTTTCCATCTCATCTGCTGTCACTTGATTTAAAATCGCTAGTAATCTTTTTGCTATTTCTTGAGGTGGACGAAGAACAGCATAAATCACTCCATAGTGCATTTGTTCGCTATCAAAATAAGCTTGTATGAGTTCTTCAAAATCGGTACGGTTGTGTGTAACTAGCCTTCTTCCTTGGTTGACAGCATAAGCCATTTGTTCCTCATCGCTTGCATGAAGTTGTCTTGCATCTCTTACGGTTAAAGCATCAAAGCCTCTAGCTTTTAGCAAATCCGCTACCAAAACGTTGACATCCTCATCTAAGTACAAGCGAATGAACAAGTTACTCATAAATCTCGTACTAACAGATCAATCAATTCATCAGGGATGCGGTTACGTTCAATATAAGTATTAATTTCATCTTGATGATCGCTGTAATAACTCAACGCATCAAACACTTGTGCCAGGGTTAGATGAGGCAAACCTTGGAGAATTCCTTCAGGAGATACACCCATACGCCAAGTTTCAGCGATCGCTCTAACAGATGTACGAGTTTCCTTGATAATTGGCTCACCACCTAGAATATGCTCGTCTTTGACAACGTAAAGATGTTCTGTTGCTTGAACCATAGATATGAATATCTTGAGAACTTTCCTAGATGATAATTGTACAGATTCTGTCAAGAAGCCACAAACTACTGTTAATTTACCAATTAAATGTATTTAATACCTCAAATCAAGGTATTATAAGAATTTATAATAAATCAAGTCTGATTTTTTAGCTGGGTTGGAAAAGCATTTAGTCCCAGTAAAGAGACAGCGTAACTATTGATTCTAGCTAAGACCGCTATGAACCCTAGCTTTTTAACTGCCCATACTCCAACCACGATCGCTATTGTTGGCGGAGGTTTTAGTGGTTCTCTAGTCGCTACCCACTTATTAAAAACTGCCAGCCAACCCCTCACCATTAAGCTGATTGAGCGTAGCGATCAAATTGGCAAGGGAATCGCCTACAGCACCGATACCAACTGTCATTTGCTGAATGTATCGGCAGGTAACATGAGTGCATTTGCTCACGATCCAGGGCATTTGTTACGTTGGCTTCAGCACAACCGAAATGAGTTAACAGTATTTTTTTCAGAAGAAGTAAATGCCAGTACCTTCATACCTCGTAAGGTCTATGGTTTATACATTCAATCGGTTTTAGCAGAAGCAGAAGCCACAGCGCCTAGTGATGTGCGACTAGAACGCTTCACCGATGAAGTGGTAGGGGTACAGCCCGAAGAAAAAGGCGCAATAATTTCTCTACGTAGTGGTCGCTGTTTTGCCGCAGACAGAGTTGTGTTGGCATTGGGGAACTCACCTTCTGCACCCCCCGCCATTCAAAACGCAAACAGTAATGATGATTATCTGCGGAATGCTTGGTCAGCCGATGCCTTAGCAGACCTTGATGCTGATGCGCCTGTGTTGCTAATTGGTACGGGACTGACGATGGTGGATATGGTTTTATCTCTGAGCGATCGCCAGCATAGAGGTAAAATTTATGCTGTGTCCCGACGAGGCTTATTTCCCCTAAAACATCAAGCGGCTCAACCTTATCCCTGCTTTTTGACGCTAGAAAATTCACCAAAAAGTGTACGTGGCTGGTTACGTCGGCTGCGTGCCGAGGTGGAAGTTGCGGCTACCCAAGGCTACGACTGGCGATCGGTGATTGATTCTCTGCGTCCCATGATTCAGAAAATCTGGCAAAAACTACCGACTGGGGAACAGCAGCGTTTTTTGCGTCATCTGACACCTTATTGGGATGTGCATCGTCACCGCATTGCCCCAAAAGTCGCGGATGTTGTAACTGAAATGCTGGATTCAGGTCAACTCACCATTTCCGCAGGGCGGATTAGGGAATATCAAGCTTTGCCGGATGGTGTAGCTGTTACCGTCTACCAGCGCAAAACCCAAACTAATAATATCTTGCACGTCCAACGGGTGGTGAATTGTACAGGGGTAGCAGCAGATTATCGCCGATCGCCTCATCCTTTGATTACTGATTTGCGATCGCAGAAATTAATTCGCCCCAATGCCATCGGTTTAGGATTAGATACAGATACCCACGGTGCTTTATATGCAGCAGACGGTAACGTTTCGACGCTGTTTTATACCTTGGGAACTCCCCGCAAGGGCGACTTGTGGGAAACTATCGCCGTTCCAGAATTACGGGGACAGGCGCAGGAACTATCTAAGACGTTGTTGCAATCGCTACCAGTGCGTGCGCGGAGTATTCCAACGATGCCTTTGTTAAACGAGCGTAGTGCAGAGATACCGCAGTCCACTTTCCTATTTCGGCAATTTTTTGACCCTGCAACTAGTAGTTATACTTACTTAATTGGCGATCGGCAGACAGGAGATGCTGTTCTAGTCGATCCTGTATTAGAGCAAGTTGACCGCGATTTGGAATCATTGGATGAATTGGGATTAAAGCTACGCTACTGTCTAGAAACTCACCTCCATGCCGATCATATTACAGGGGCAGGCAAACTTAGGCAAAAAACAGGCTGTGAGGTGATTGTTCCCCAGAATACTGCTGTGACAAAAGCCGATCGCTCCCTTGTCGGTGGCGAAATTCTAGAGGTGGGATCGGTAATCATCGAAACAATTTTCACACCAGGTCACACCGCCAGTCACATAGCATATTTGGTGAACAAAACCCATCTGTTAACTGGTGATGCCTTATTTATTCGTGGTTGTGGACGCACAGATTTTCAGGGAGGCGATCCTGGAACTTTATACGATGTGGTGACACAACGCTTATTCACCTTGCCAGATGATACGTTGGTATATCCTGCCCATGACTATAAAGGACGTACAGTTTCCACCATTGGCGAAGAAAAGCGGCTTAATCCCAGATTTAGCGTTCGCGGAGCGACTCGGAACGAGTATCGCAGTCGTAGTCAATTCATTACCATCATGAATAATCTCAAATTGAGTTATCCCCAGAAGATGAATGCAGCTGTACCTGCGAATGAATACTGTGGTGATTTTATTCCTCAAGATAGCTTAGACCAAGCTACAAGTTCGGCAACAGATGAAGAACAAAAACAAATAGAACTCACAGTTATGACTAATACAGAAATTTACAATGATTACTTTGCTATGTATATCTAAGATGAATTCTAGTAATAAATCCACCTTAGTCGAAACTTGTTAGCTTTTGGATTAAATTATATCTTTTGAGCAATAGTTCTAGAATGTTAGAGACCATTTATAAAGTAAATCTTTAGGAGGTTAGACGACGCAGCATAA
>NZ_JAVRCE010000091.1:0-25828 GCF_034530915.1 Nostoc sp. DedQUE09 | reverse complement strand
TTGACTGATACGCTTGTAAATTAAGGACTTTTAGGGAATGAAACAGCCCTGCCTTGTAAAGGGGGGAAACAAGAAAAATCCGGTTCCCTCCCCTTTGCAAGGGGAGGGTTAGGGTGGGGTAAAACCCTGGTTAATCAGCTATTTCAGACTTGTGTGTACACCGTAGCCCCTTTATAAGGGGAGGGTTAGGGTGGGGTAATTCGAGAACTGGTAGTGATTCGATAACTTGTGTGTACACCGTCACCGATACTTTGGGGAGAGGACACAAAACATAGCTTTGGCGGGGTGTGGTTCTTATCTGTGATTCATGCAAGAGTTCTATTTTTTAATTCCCCTTTCTAAATCTAATTTCATAAAGTCCTAGTAAACCTGCTGCTACTAGCAAAGGTAAGAAATAATAGACTCCCCGATAAGCTAACATTGAACCCAAAACTGCCGCCGCCGAAACTTTTGAAGAGAGAATCAGTAAAATTATAGTTTCAAATACACCCAAACCACCGGGGACATTACTAACTACACCTGCAAACATCGCTAGTAAATAAATCCCCAAAAAGTCTAAATATGACAAAGATATATTGCTAGGAAGTAAAGCATAAAGAACTGCTGCTGCAAGAATCCAGTCAAAACTAGAAATTGCTATTTGAGCCAGAGATATTTTAAAAGAAGGAAATCGGAATTCATGTCCACGAATTATTAATGGTTGCTTGATAAAAATACTTCCTAGTAAATAAGCTGCAACTAATAGCAGAAAAATTACACCGATGGGACGCACAGTAGCAAAAGTTAAATGTAATTGAGTGGGAATCTTCAGGGGATTGATGATAAATAAGAAACCTGCAACAGCAAACATCCCCAACCAAAAAGTAAAATTGGCGAAAGCAATTACTTGAGCGATCGCAACTGCTGACACTCCCCAACTAGCATAAAATCGATAACGGATAGCACTGCCAGTCAGCAAGGCAAAACCGATGGTATTACTAAATGCAGAGCTAATAAAGTTAGTGAAAGCTATCTTATTCCAACTTAGAGAACGATTAATGTAATTAAAACCTAAGATATCGTACCCAATCATCACTACATAGCCCAAAGCTGTCAGCCAAATTGCCCAACTTAAGCGACTTTTGGGAATAGCAGCTAAAGAATTGAGAATATCACGATAATTATACTCACGTAATTCGCTAGCGATCGCCCACAGGGAAAGCACTAACAGCAACAAGCCAAACAAAGAACTGAAATTGAGTCGCAGCTTTTTAAGCATCATGAAGAAACTTATTCTAACTCTTGACTTTTAATTTACAACCAGTCGCAAAGTTTCCATCCTGTTGACACAGCATCGACATATCATTTGCATAAGATTTTGAAGGCAAGCACCGATTACCCCATGCTCAATTTCCTTCAAAGATGAACTACAAACAATCTAAAATTCTCTTGCTATTTTCAGTATTAACGACGTATTTTATGCATTTCCTGGAGGTCATGGTTTGTCTGGTGCAGATGTAGGCTGGAACTACTTTCACAAACATCTCAAAGATTCACTCACCTATGTCGGAGAACAGTTTAAACAATTAGGAGTTAAGAGTTAAGAGTTAAGAATTAAGAGTTTTAATGCCAAAACAAATGACAAATGACAAATGACAAATAATTTAAAAACTCAGATTGGACTTTGGAGTGCAGCTTTCCTAACAGGTTTAGTCGGAGTAGTAAATTTATTATCAGCAGTGACACCTAACCTGTATGGGCGGACTCACTGGTTAAAGGAATTTTTACCATTTGAAATTCGTGCCAGCGGTCATATATTTGCAGCATTGACTGGGTTTGTTTTATTAACACTTGCTACTAATTTATTACGCCGTAAAAGAATAGCCTGGTTACTTACTATTGGTTTACTAATAATTTCCATTTTCAGCCATTTGCTGAAGGGACTGGACTATGAAGAGAGTCTACTCTCTGGAGTTTTGCTGCTGCAATTAATCTTGATGCGCCATTATTTCACGGCGCAATCAGACCGTCCTTCCATTGCACGGGGAGTCAGAGTGCTGATAGGCGCTTTATTATTTACTCTGGCATACGGAACTATTGGATTTTACTTGTTAGACGGCAAATTTTCAGAGAATTTTAATTGGCAAGAAGCGATAGTTCAGACTTTGGCAATGTTCTTCACCAAGGATAATTGGGGACTGCAACCAAAGAGTCGATTTGGAGAATTTTTTGCTAATTCTATCTATGTTATTACCGCAGGTACTATTACTTATGCAATGGTAATGCTCTTGCAACCTGTGTTTTGGCGCAATCTAGCAACTACAAATGAGCGACGAAGAGTTAAAGAAATTGTCGAACAATATGGATGTTCTTCTTTAGCAGCGCTCACTCTCTTAAATGATAAAAGTTATTATTTCAGTCCTTCGGGTAATAGTGTAATTGCTTATGTTCCCAAAGGACGGGGTGCGATCGCCTTAGGAGATCCCATCGGCCCCATTGAAGACCGCAAGGAGACAATTATTGCTTTCCAACAGTTTTGCCAGCGTAATGACTGGTATCCTGGCTTTTACCAAACTATGCCTGATGATGTTGAGCTTTACAAGTCATTGGGGTTTAAGGTACTCAAGATTGGAGAGGAAGCGATCGTTGACTTAAAAAGTTTTACCTTACAAGGTAAAGCCGGTAAAAACTTTAGACCATCAATCAGTCGTTTAACTAAACTAGGATACCAAATTGACTTTTACCAACCACCCATCGCCAATGATTTATTGCACCGACTCAAATCTGTGAGTGATGAGTGGCTGAAAATGGTACAAGGTTCAGAAAAACAATTTTCTTTGGGTTGGTTTGACGAAGCTTACCTGCGAGAGTGCGAGATTGCTGTGGTGCATAATCCTGAAGGTAACATCAGCGCCTTTGCCAACATTCTCCGCGAGTACCAACTCAACGAAGCGACTATTGACATGATGAGACATCGCTCATCTCTTGAAAATGGCACAATGGACTTTCTATTTATTTCTCTGCTTCAACATTTTAAAGAGGGTGGCTACGACAGCTTTAATTTCGGTCTTTCTGCCCTTGCGGGAGTTGGAGAGAATCCAGAATCGCGTCGCTTGGAGAAAGTATTGCACTATCTTTACGGGCATTTGAATCGCTTCTACAATTTCAAGGGACTGCACGCCTACAGAGAGAAGTTCCGTCCCCGTTGGGAACCACGTTATTTGGTTTACCCCAGTTTAGCTGCCTTACCAGATGTAGTTGTAGCATTGATTCGCGCAGATTCAGGCGATCGCCTTTTCGATTATTTCAAACCCGGAGCCTAAATATAGGAAAAAATAATGGGCGCAAAGGTTAGAAAGCATCTATTCTGGCGTTCCGCAATACCATAACATCTCATTACAGGGCGATGTCTATCACAGGCTACGCCTACACAACTTAGCCTTTGTATGATACAATTGTACTATAAATATCTGGTGAGTATGCAACGCAAAGTTTACCAGGCGATATTAGCTAGTTCGTGAATGCGATCGCGAACACATAATATTATTTGTGTGGTATATGCCAACTTTAGTATTTTGGCATCAATTTATTGTGTGTTTGCCCTTCAATTTTCCCCGATTTAACAGCCTTTAAAAGATTCTTGACCTTTATCTGGAAGGTAGCAATATGACGAATAATAAAATTTCTCTAGTAGAGCTAATCAAAATTTTTGCACAATATCGCAACAATATTATCGTCAATATCAAGCACCTGCAAGAACATTATCAAAGAACAGGTATCAAGCGCGTTAAAGGTGTGAGAAACGAAGATGGAGAACTGCTTCAGCCTTGGTTGCGAACAGAAAATATAGATAATGCTGAGTATGTTGGTATGGGCGATTTTCAGTTTAATCGCAATACTGCTACTATCAATATGCTCATCAAACGTCAAGTTAAACTTGCCAAAGTTGAAGACCAAACCCCCGCTATTGAGGTAGCAGGTTTGCTAGTAAATGACCTCAATAGCTTTAAGAATTACACGATTGTCAGTGACGGCAAAATAAACGTCAAGTCCTTACAAGTCAAAATCAGCAGTAAAAAAGCCTTTGACTTGCTCAAAGAAAAAGGTGTGTTGAATGCAGAAGAATTTGACTTCCGTGCTGAACATACCATTCAATTAGATAACTTGCCGCTTGTAGCTGCAAATAGTCGTTACAACAGCATTGATGGACTATTCAATCAACTCGCAGAAATTAAAGTACTTACTAGTATTATTTCTGCTCACTTAAGAAAGGAGTCAGATTTATTTGTAGCAGGACAATTAGATGAATTTAAAAAGCACTATCTGTCTAAAAATATTTACATCAACTTCCCTACAACTAATGAATACACAGACATCCATGAAGCTCTAGCTAATGGTACTCTTGACTCAAGATTGAGCTATAAAATCGACATCGGTAGTCAAGATATTCTGAACCTGAGTAAGTTTCCCTCTGCAAACAAATTTCTGAATAGAATGTATCGTCTATATGATAAATTCACTGGAGAAATTATCATCAAGCCGAGTTTTGAGATGGCATTAAATGAAAATCTTGCTTTTAGGCACAGGCTACTATCATCACGTACCAAGATTACGAAAGTTGACGAGTTGATGAAACCAATTTTTGATGATTTTCTTGGACTTGAGCCAAATGGCATAGTCGTAGATATTCTTAAGAAAGTTGGTGCTGATAGTTTGGCGCAGTTATTGCAAGAGAAACAAGCTGGTAAGCAGATCGGCAAAGAGGAAATGGTTGGAGCTTTAACGGCGGCAAATAACAAGCTAGAACAATATGTAGAAAATATCTACCAAGATAAGATTTATCCTTTGGTATTTTACATTGGTTGTACTGGAGTATTGCCAGAAGAAATGGAAGCCAAACCCATGACTGCTGAAGAAGCTGCTGCTAAATACCCAAATTTGCAATTTTCTAAAAATGAGCAAGAAGGTACTTTTTTTGCAGTTGGTGATAGTATTATCAGCATTTATGCCAAAACTGAATATTTCAGCAAACTTATCTCTGCCGGTGTAGACGATTAGATTGGATATACAAATCTTATTTTATTTGTATATGCAACCAGTAGAACCCCGACTTCTTTGGGAAGTTGGGGTTCTTGTTTTTCATAGATGATTTAGGATTGCTATATAGCAATTCTAATTATGGCTTTCCTAAAATACAGCTACTTGGGACGATCGCAGAAGAAATTGGACTTGTGGATGAAGTCATCGTTCCAATAAACGTACATATAATCTGTAAAGATAGTAAGAAAAAAACACTGTAGTAAATAATTTTTAAATCTTTATTAATGATTTGGAAATAGCGCTCTACAAAAGAAGAATAACCTGCAATCCCCACAGAACCAAAGCTTCCAACAATCAATAATCTCATCAATAATTCAATGGCAGAAGTAAAAGGCGATCGCTCCTGATCCAAACAGGTCATAGAATTACCTTTTTCAATTACAAAACTGCCTACCACAGAGTTAAATAACCCTGATTGCACAGCCATTAATTGTTGACTTATTTCTTGAGGATATTTGACTAAATTATTATTTATAGAATGCCAGTTATTACTATATTGATATACAGATAATGTACTCGCCATTGATTCTCCAGATGGTAGAAGTACAGCAGCAATACTCAAGGCAATACTAGTAGCAGCAACCACAACTTTTTGCTTGATTTTCATTTAAATTTTCCTTTGCTTTAACCTAAAATTTTGCTACTTACATCCCCAATCCTGACTGGATAAATAAATCAGCAATCCTACCAAGTCCTATACCAAAACCCGGAACTATAAATAGAACCATCATGGCAAAAAGTCCGAATTGGGTATATTCCAATGGCTTTAGCTGAGGAAAAATCTCACTGAAGACATGAAAGCCATCGAGTGGTGGAATTGGTAGTAGATTAAACAGAAATAAGGTCAAATTTATCCGAGCTGCTAGGTAAATAAATTCGGCACTGAATAGTCCTGAAAGACTCAAATTAGCGAGAATTTTAAGCATCATAATAAATAAAATACCTAAAGCCAGATTTGATAATGGCCCAGCAGCGGATACCAAAATATTGCCTAGCTTACCTGAGCGAAACTTAGATGGGTTGACGGGCATTTGTCCCCAAGCTATACCCATGAGACAGAGAAAGATGAGCGATTCTCTGCCCATGTGAACTACAGGATTAAGCGTCAGATGACCAGTTTGTTCTGGAGTGTTATCTCCTTGACTCATCGCAGCCCAGCCGTGAGCAAGTTCATGCAAAGTGATGGAAAATATGACAATTACAACGATTCTGAAAAAATGAATCGGGTTTGTGATTAGTGTTTCGATAAACATATATTCTGGCTTGTGGTGTGGTTAAAGCTGAAATCCGCGCTTTCTGAAGACACGCAGGAAAAAGTTACCCAATTTAAAAACTGCAAACCTTGAGAATCAAAGTTGCTCACAAATAAATTAAGTAAGTTATTTTTGCGTGGCTTCCAAAACTAGTTAAAAAATCTATGGAGATGTTGGTTATTGAGAATAAAGCGAATCAGTTGCTTGAAATCAGCTTTTTCTCACCATAATGATATAAGTTCTCATCTATACCTGCTGCAATGCATCGGAAAGCTGAGTAACACAGTGTTTGTATAATAATTTACTATATTGTAGTAATGCTCCATGTATGTAATAATAAGCTAGTTATGTCAATGTTATTAAAACTACACCGTAAAAGCCCATAGTAATTGTTCGTATATTTTTTAAATTAACTTTACTCACTTTTTGGCTCGTCAATTACTTATATATCTGCGAAAGCTCAATTTAGAGAATTTAATGGTAAAAATTCCTAGTAAAGTTACGTAATATATATTAAAAATTATGTATATAAATTATCGTATTGCTAATGAGTTATTGGATGTTTCAGCTTGAGCGAGCAATATTTGTTCATAACTGACCATAGGTTAATTATCAGCTAGCCATTATTTGGTTGTATTTGATACTTTCAAAGTAAATATTATTTACTAAATAATTTAAAAATTAATACAGTTATTAGAAGGATATTAACGGCTTGTTGGTATTATTTTGATGCACCAACGCAATGATGATGAACAACAATGGATGAAGATCAGCGCCGTTCTTATTGGCGTGCTAATACTACTTTAATTCGTAATCTTTTAATTGTCTGGGCATTGGTTTCCATAGTTTTCAGTATTTTGTTGGTTCAACCTTTAAATGCGATACGGTTTTTTGGCGTACCCTTTGGCTTTTGGATGGCGCAACAAGGATCAATCCTGGTATTTGTAGCCTTGATTTTCATTTATGCCTTCCAAATGGACAAGCTAGACCGCAAATACAATCCCAGCAAGCAAGACAACAAATACAATCTCAAGAAGTGAGGAAAAACCGTGTCAGTTGAAATTTGGACTATTGTATTAGTTGGACTTTCCTTCGTCGCCTACATTTATATTGGTTGGCAATCACGAGTCGAAAATAGTAAAGATTTCTTTATAGCAGGTCAAGGGATACCTTCAATTGCTAATGGGGCGGCTACCGCCGCCGATTGGATGTCCGCAGCTTCGTTTATTTCAATGGCGGGGCTGATTTCTTTTTTGGGCTACGATGGTTCTATTTATTTAATGGGCTGGACGGGTGGCTATGTACTGCTAGCATTATTACTGGCCCCCTACTTACGGAAATTTGGTAAGTATACAGTGCCAGATTTCGTAGGCGATCGCTACTACTCTAATATCGCCCGTTTGGTGGCAGTAGTTGCAGCCATTTTCATCTCCCTAACCTACGTTGCTGGACAAATGCGGGGTGTGGGGATTGTTTTTAGCCGCTTCCTACAAGTAGATATTAATACAGGCGTAATCATCGGTATGGTGATTGTCGGCTTTTTCTCTGTGTTGGGGGGGATGAAAGGCATTACCTGGACACAAGTAGCACAGTACTGTGTGTTGATTTTTGCGTACCTGATTCCAGCGATCGCGATCGCCTGGTTTCTCACTGGTAATCCTATTCCCCAACTAGCATTTACTTTCAGTGATATTGGAGAAAAACTCAATCAAATTCAGGTTGACCTGGGTTTTAAGCAATATACTGAGCCATTTGTGAACAAGTCGATGCTAGATGTGCTGTTCACCACCATTGCTTTGATGGTAGGCACGGCTGGCTTACCGCATATTATCGTCCGTTTTTACACAGTAAAAAGTGTGCGTGCAGCCCGCTTTTCTGCTGGTTGGGCACTGCTATTTATTGCCATTCTTTATACAACGGCTCCAGCCCTGTCGATGTTTGCCCGCTACAACTTGATCGATTCCCTGCACAATAAGACAGTTGCAGAAGTGCAGCAGCTAGACTGGGCGACGAAGTGGGAAAAAACTAAACTTTTGGGTTTTGATGACATAAATAAGGATGGGCGTTTCCAGTTAACTCCAAATAAAGACACTAATGAAATAAAGATCGACCCAGATATCATTGTGCTTTCCACCCCAGAGGTAGCTAAACTGCATCCGTGGGTGATTGGCTTGGTAGCGGCTGGCGGTTTGGCAGCTGCTTTATCTACAGCATCAGGTTTATTGCTGGTAATTTCCAGTTCCATCGCCCACGATATCTACTACCGGATCGTAGATTCATCAGCCTCAGAACAAAAACGGGTGTTTGTCGGGCGGATTATGGTGGGCTTTTCCATTGTCCTCGCCGGATATTTTGGGGTGAATCCACCAGGATTTGTGAGTCAGGTGGTGGCTTTTGCCTTTGGTTTAGCTGCTGCTAGTTTCTTTCCGGTGATTTTCTTAGGGATTTTCGACAAGCGCACCAATTCTGAAGGTGCGATCGCCGGCATGTTGACAGGTTTAATTTTTACGATAATCTACATTATCGGCGTTAAATTTGGGGGTATGGAACCCTGGTTTTTTGGGGTTTCTCCCGAAGGAATTGGTACTTTGGGTATGCTAATCAATTTTGTAGTTACCCTAGTGGTTTCTCGCCTAACGCCACCACCGCCAGCAGACATTCAAGCGATGGTAGAAGACCTCCGCAGCCCATTAATTGAAGAATCATTGATTGAAGAATAAGGTATTAGGTAGGTATAGGGAATGGGGCATTTCTCCTTCACTCCCTTATCTCCTTAATCTCCTACTGCCCTGCTTGCCTACTTTGTCCAAGTTCTTGAATGTTTTTCATCACTTGTTGGTATAAGTCGTTGTTACCCTGACTTTGAAAAATGCTTGCTGCTTGTTGTAAGTCTTTCAGCGCTCCTTGCTTGTCTCCATTGGTGGCGCGGGCATTTCCCCGGTTATTGTAAGCAGGGGCAAAGTTAGGGTTGAGGCGAATGGCTTGATTGTAATCTGCGATCGCCCCCTCTAGTTCTCCATTGTTAGCACGGGCATTTCCTCGATTATTGTAGGCGATCGCATATTTCGGGTTGAGCAGAATAGCTTGGTCAAAATCATCTAATGCCCCTTTTTTATCCCCATTGGTGGCGCGGGCATTTCCTCGGTTATTGTAAGCTTCGGCATAGTTGGGATTTAGGCGAATCGCTTCACTGTAATCTTTAACTGCTTCTCTGTTGTTTCCCAGTGAGGCGCGGGCATTTCCTAAGTTATTATGCGCTTCGGCGTCGTTAGGGTTGATGCGGAGTGCTTGATTGTAATCTGCGATCGCTTTTTCCTTGTCTCCCAAATCAAAATAGGCTAATCCCCGCGCGTTGTAAGCAGCGCCATATTGAGAATTTTGACTAATTGCCCTACCGTAAGAAGCGATCGCAGCTTGTAAATCGCCGTTTAAATGCTGATTCTTTCCCTGAAGATAGAATTCCCCACCTCTGGATGCTGTAGCTGAACGACGGCTAGGTGTACTAACTCCTATTTCTGTCACCAAAACATTGTCATTCTTGCTACAAGAAATATTGCTAATTGCTGTCAATGTAGTAAAAATAGCTATAGTAAATACTTGATTTACCTTTGCTCGCTTTTGTCTAAATAAATGCCATCTCATAATTTAATATAAACTGCCATAACACCTGAACGCAATTAGTACCAAAATCTAGATTTTAATTCTTTAACTCAACAGTTATTTTAAGTTTTGATGGACATTTCAAGTCAATTAATAAGTTTACCTGATATTCAATAGCTTTATATAGTTATTTTAAGGAAAACATCTAGTTCATAAAGTATAAAAATTGTCAATCTAGCTTTTTGTTATTGTCATCTCTGTGCTTCTTGAAACTGAACAATTTACTCATCCTCAGTTTCACTATCTTGAGTTTTGGCAGTTAGCCGCCAAGAGGTAGTTTTTTCAATATCTACAGAGAGTTGTTCTAGATTTGCCCCTAAATCTTTTTGGAGTTTCTGAGTTAGTGTGACAGGGAAATCTAAATCAATATCTTGGGTTTGGGCTAGCCTTGCCAATTCTGAAAAAGTAGCTTTGACTGTAGTGCGATCGTAACTAATCAGCTTATGATAAGAAGTTTCAGATATATTCTGAGCTTGCATGGCTTTTTTCATGCGTTCTTGTAAATGCTCAAATTCTGAATTCAACAACTTGTATTGTTGCTCAATTTGTGAATATCTAGTACTTAGTGATATTAAATCTTCTGTGGCAGGTTCGGGGCTAGCTTGGGCTTGTAAACCTAACAAATTTAAGTGGATTTGAGCAAGATAAATACAATCTAAGTAAGCATACTCTATCTGTTCTTCAGTTAGGGGACGTTTTGCCCAATCGCTTGTTTGTTCTTGTTTGTCGATATTATTAAAGCTACAAAGTGCCGTAGCTATGGTTTTGAGTTGGTAATTAGGTAATGGCAAGAGATAGTAAGGGATTTTTTTAGCCATTTCCAAAGTACAAGTAATATTTTTGGCTTTCTTATTACCGAGAAATTTTAGATCGTAACTGGCATTGTGAAAAACTTTTTCAATGGCAGAATTTATCATAATTTTTTCAATAAATTCAGCTATAATATCAGATTGATATAAAACATCTAAAAGGTAGACGCGATCGCCACTCATATCTTGAGGATCATCTAATACCTGAATCAGCGATAATCGGGGATTACGACTTTTATAGTCAGCGACTTCTGTATCTATCCACAATGTTTTAGCGTTTGTATATTCAGCAACAATGGCACGAATTTCGCTAGCCGAAGTAAGGTAGGGCATTGACTAATATTTCCTGATATTTAAGGCATTGTAAGTAAACCATAGTTTTATAAAGTAACATTTTGTTGGTAAGTTTGCTGGCATAAGATTGCAAAAAGGCTGAAGTTTTAAATTCGTCATAGACATCGCCAAATTGACTCAAATCTGATAACATCGAGTCACTACTGTGGAGTGGCATAGTCTACCATCGAAAGAGCTACTCAGCATCCAATACGGTTCGGATAAGCATTTTGAACTCAGAATTACCTTTGGGGAAAAGGTTAAAGGTTAAGGGTTAAAAGTTTTTCCCCCTTTCCCTTTCCCCTTTAACCGAACCGTATTGACTCAGCATCTACATTAAATTCATCGAGAGCCACAGACTGTGTGTAAAGCCATCCTGGTTAGCAGCCGTCAGAAAAATTGAATTGAGATTTCTCAAAACCGGGTGCAAAATCTTAGCTTCAAGAAATCGCCCAAATTTCAATTTTCAGTAACCTGAGCTATTGCTTAAGTACTTTTGCTACTTCACTTTTAATTGTTTTTTTAAATTTGCTCCTCACCATGACACACATCTCAATTAACCGCTTCAATTACTCAATTCAAAGATAAATAATGAAAAAACTAATTGTATTAGTAGTTAGTAGCATTTTGGTAGTTGGTACTTTTGGCTGCCAAGAGGCTCCTAAAACTGGTTCCGAAACTCCTAGCACAACTAATCAAGCCGCTCAAGCACCAGCAAAACCAGCTTCAAACACAAATCAAACTGCCAAAGTGCCAGAAACACAAACTACTCCTTTAGCAGCTAGTACAGGTACTAAAGTTAAAACCGATGCTGAAAAAATGGCAGCAACAAAAGCTAAGAGCGACTTAAAAACTGAAGTTAGCGCCAAGTTGAATCAAGGCTTACCAGGTAACAAGTTACAAGTTGAAAACAAACAGAGTGAAATTATCCTCAAAGGTACAGCTGCTTCTGTTGAAGAACTTAAGAAAGCTGAAACCTTGGCTAAAGAAGTCCAAGGTGTGAAGACGGTGAAGGTAGAAGCAAAAATTGATGCTGTAAAAAAGCCATAAAAGAATAACTGAAGCTTTCAGTTAGCATCAACATGGAAGCCAAATAGAGACTTATACAGATATAAGTCTCTATTTTGACTTGCTTAAATAAAAGTCAGGAATAGGTAGTTAATACCCAATACGCTTCGGTTAACATAATTTGTCTCTCGAAGATCCCTCAACCCCTTTAAAAAGCGGGGCTTTTTCTCCTCTTTATCTCGTTCCCAGTCTGAGACTGGGAATGCCCCTCATTGAGGCTCCGCCTCCCAACTCGCGGCAGAGCCGCCAAGAGTAGCATTTCCAGCCAGAGGCTGAAAACGAGATTTTAAAAGGGTTTTGGCTTAAGTTTACACCACTGAGCAATGCTGTGCCCCTACCGCATGGTTTATTTACCTGAAAATAGCTGTAAGGTACAAAAACCTCACCCTCAACCCTCTAATAGAATGTTTGAAATTCTATATTTTTATCTTTCAACTTCCATTATTTGAACCTCGATAAATTCGCTCCATCTGCTCTGGAGAAAGTCGTCTCATTGGAAACCACTCAAATGGAGAAACAGACTGTTTCTCATAAGGTTGAACATCATCCTGCTGGTTTTGGGGGGAACGCACAGCTAAATTGGTATTTGTAACCTCACCTCTGAACGACTCATCTATTTCTGAATCTGCAAACTCAGTTTGAGGCAAAACATAAGCATGCTTCTGGGGATCGTATGCGAAAACTTCTCCTGTTTCAATGTGATAAATCCAAGCATAAATGCTGAGTTCCCCCTGATAAAGCTTAGAGTGAATCACTGGATATGTCCGCAAATTCTCAATTTGAGTCAGAACATTTTCGGCTATCATAATCTCTAGCAGTTCTTCTCCGTCATAGTGACTGTAGTGGTCTATAACTAGCCTTCGAGTTGCCTCTGCATATTTAAGCCAATCATGTACAAGCGGCATTTCATCGCTGAGATTATGTAACTTCATTAATCCTTTCATCGCACCGCAATGAGAGTGACCACAAATAATAATTTGGCGAATATCTAAAGCTTGAACAGCATATTCAATTGTTGCGCCTTCACCGCCATTACTTGCGCCATACGGTGGAATAATATTACCTGCATTGCGAATGACAAATAATTCACCAACTTGGGCTTGTGTAATTAGATTTGGATCGAGACGCGAATCAGAACAGGTAATAAATAGTACTCTGGGCTTTTGACCATGTGAAAGTTGCTCAAACAATTGTTGATGCGTCGAAAAATAACTAGATTTAAATTCGCGCAGACCTTTAATTAATCTTTTCATTACTAAGTTCTATAAATATTGCAGGGGGTAAGAAACAAACCACAGACAGCAGATTGAGGTAGTAAAGAGGGTTTTCTTTCTATGTTTTTACAATTATAAAGATTATTAATATTATAAATTCATTTGGTGCTTTTAATATCCTCTACCATTTGGCTGAGATGCCTTTTTCCCTCGCTCCCCTCTGTTCCTTAGCAGTCCATATTACCGTATGCGAATGCCTTGAGTCTGTTTTCAAACTAGTTATATCCTGAGATAAAAATACGACGCTTTGTTCTCACTATCAAGCGAGGACGACAGACACAGAACAGATGATTCAAACTATACCAACTAGTTCATATTCGCACTTAAACTCTTCCTAGTTAGATGGTGTCCAGTTGAATACTTGTAATCAGGAATGACGCAAAGACACCCAGACGCAGGGATTTTTAAATTACAAGTAATTAGTCGGACATGATATTATCTGCTCTGGGAAAATTTTGATAGTCAGTTTGCGACATCAAAATTTTCGCCGCACACTGAGCGATCGCCTGCGGTAAGCCTTCTGAGTGAAGCTTGCAGGCTCACCGCAACGCGTTTACTATAATTTTCAATTCTCCGCCTTACCCTCTTGCGAATTCTTAATTAGTTGATACACTTGTTCTTCATTAGCCCAGGGAACCAGCGCCTATGGTGCACATCAAGCGCGTGGAACTTACGAACTTCAAATCCTTCGGTGGCACTACTTCTGTCCCTTTGCTACCGGGGTGTACTGTCATATCTGGGCCAAATGGTTCGGGTAAGTCTAATATCTTAGATGCACTGCTCTTTTGCCTGGGACTTTCCAGTTCTAAGGGAATGCGAGCCGATCGCTTGCCGGATTTGGTAAATAATACTCAAACGGCTAAAGGACGTGCTTCGATTGAGGCTAGCGTCACGGTAACATTTGATTTATCGGATGAAATTTCACACAAAGACGCAAAGGCACAAAGACAGGAAGTCGAGGAAGTAGGGGAAGCAGGGGAAGCAGGGGAAGAAAATCCAAAATCCAAAATCGTTCGACTGAGCGAAGCCGAAGTCCAAAATCGCTCGACTGAGCAACTTGTGCCGAGCATCTCGACTTCTCTGCGAGACGCTACGCGAACGCTTGATGGAACCGGAGCCGAAGTAAGCCGAAGCCCAAAATCGGGAGAGTGGAGTGTTACTAGAAGGCTACGAGTCACTCACCAAGGGACTTACACATCGAATTACTATATCAATGGTGTACCTTGCACGTTAACAGAGTTGCATGGGGAACTAAGTAATCTACGGGTTTATCCTGAAGGATACAATGTAGTACTGCAAGGGGATGTCACCAGTATTATCTCGATGAATGGGCGAGAACGGCGGGAAATTATTGATGAATTAGCTGGGGTGGCGGCGTTCGATCGCAAAATTGTCCAAGCCAAATCAACTTTAGATGAGGTGAAGGAAAAGGAAGATAGCTGTCGGATTATTGAAACGGAATTAACTGCACAGCGCGATCGCCTTTCCCAAGATCGGGCGAAAGCTGAGAAATATCAAAAGCTTCGCACAGAATTTCTAGCCAAACAATCCTGGGAAGCTGTTTTATCATGGCGTTCCTTGCAAGCACAACAAGAAAAGTTAGTTCACGAAATTCAAACAGGCGATCGCAATTTTACTGAACTCACCACCCAACTCACAAACCTAAATTCCCAAATTGTTCAAAAGACTGCTGAACTGGAACAACTCAATGCCCACGTCAAAGCGTTGGGAGAAGAAGAACTTTTGGCGGTACAATCTACCCTCGCCACCCAAGAAGCAGAACGTAAACAACTCCAGCGTCAGCTAACGGAATTACAAACAGCTTCCCAAGAAACTGCCAAGCGTCTGATTCAAACTCAGCAAGAGATTCAAAAACACCATCATTCCCTAGAAGAAATTGCCGAAACACACATTGTAGAGACGCGATTCATCGCGTCTTCCCAGCAACAAAGAAATGAAGCACAGCAATCTCTAGAAACCTCCCGTGAAGCAGCCGCAGAAATCGCCTCGGCTTCAGAAGCCTGGGTGCAGCAACAAACAGCATTCAACCGTCAAATAGAAGCTTTGCTGCAAACTCTAGAACCCCAACGCACGGAACAAGCACAACTCAGAGAACGTAATAATCAGTTACAGCAGCTTATCCAAGAGCAAACCCAGTTAATTGAACGCGACGAACCGCTATTAGCAGAAAAACAAACTCAGTGTAGTGGAGTTGAAACGGAATTTAACACCTCTAGCGAACCCATCCAAAATTTAGCCCAAAATCTCTCAGCTACAGAACAAGAACTGCAAATCCAACAGGAAACTCAAAAACGGTTACTTTCTGAACAACGAGAAAAACAACGCCAGTTGGATAAAATCGAGGCGCAAGCGCAAGCACAGCAAGAAGTTCAAGGAACCCAAGCCAGTAAAGTCATTTTACAATCAGGAATGCCTGGTGTTTGCGGTTTAGTTGTGCAGTTGGGACTGGTGGAACCCCGCCATCAGCTAGCCTTGGAAATGGCTGCTGGGGGACGCTTGGGACATATTGTGGTGGAAGATGACAGCATCGCCGCAGCGGGTATTGAACTGCTCAAACAGAAACGTGCAGGGAGAGCAACTTTTTTACCCCTGAATAAAATTCACGCTCCCAAATTTACTCAAGATGCAACGCTACGTTTTGCTAGCGGCTTCGTTAACTATGCTGTTAACTTAGTTGATTGCGATCGCCGTTACAAAGATGTATTTAGCTATGTTTTCGGTAACACAGTAGTTTTTGCCAACCTTGAAGCGGCGCGGAAAAATTTAGGATTATATCGCATCGTCACCTTAGACGGGGAACTCTTAGAAACCAGTGGTGCAATGACTGGTGGTAGCAACACTCAGCGTTCAGCGTTGCGGTTTGGTACTGGTGAAGCGGCGGAATCTGATGAAGCGATCGCTTTAAAAAGTCGTTTGGTGGATATTGAGCGAATTTTAGAGCGTTGTACTGAAGCGATCGCCACTTTGTCAGCGAGAGCAAAAAAACTGACGCAAGAATTGACAGAAGCGCGTCAAGCACGGCGAGAACAGCAGTTGCAATTGGAGCAGTTGCAGAAAGACATTAAGAATTTAACAGCGCAATTAGAGGGGACGCGATCGCAACTCGCCCAAAACAGCGAAAAATTAGCCACTGCTCAATCTCGATTAGAAATTTTAGAGCGAGAATTACCAGGACAAGAAAATGAGTTGCAACAATTGCGACACGCTTTAGCAGAGTTAGAAGCATCCCAAACCCCCAGTGAATGGCAACAAATCCAGGCAACCATTAAAATCCAAGAGCAACAATTGCAACAACGCGAAACAGCGTTACGTGAAGCTGAACAAAGATTAAAAAATTTAGAAAATCAGCAACAACGTTTACAAGAAAAAATCCAAGAAGCAGAAACGCGAATCACCGAATACGAAACCCAAAAAACCTCTTGTAGAGACGCGATGAATCGCGTCTCCACACAAATCACAACGATAGACGACCAAATCACCCAAACCCGTTTATCGTTAAATCAAATGGAACAAAATTTAGGAGAAGAAAAACAAAAACGCGACGCTACAGAACTGGAAGTGCGATCGCACCTTTTACGTCAACAACAATTGGAATGGGAAATCCAAAAACTCCAAGAAACCCAAGAGAAGCGGCGAGAAGAATTAATTGCATTGCAAACTCAATTGCGGGATGTGGGAGCAGAATTGCCAAATCCCTTGCCAGAAGTTCCAGATAAAGTAGATTTAGAAGAATTGCAGAAAGAATTGCGATCGCTTACCAAACGTTTACAGGCAATGGAACCTGTTAATATGCTGGCGTTGGAAGAATACGAACGCACTCAAAACCGTCTCCAAGAACTCACGCAAAAATTAGAAACACTAGAAGGGGAACGCACCGAACTACTTTTACGGATTGAAAACTTTACCACATTGCGGCAACTTGCCTTTAAAGAAGCTTTCGATGCTGTCAACGAAAACTTTCAATCAATTTTTGCCATTCTTTCCGACGGCGACGGCTTTTTACAACTCGAAAATCCCGAAGATCCCTTTAGCAGTGGACTAAATTTAGTCGCTCACCCCAAAGGTAAACCCGTACAACGCCTCGCTTCTATGTCTGGGGGAGAAAAATCACTTACAGCCTTGAGCTTTATCTTTGCCCTGCAACGCTACCGCCCATCGCCATTTTACGCCTTTGACGAAGTAGATATGTTCCTAGATGGGGCAAACGTAGAACGATTAGCTAGAATGATTAAGCAACAGTCACAACAAGCGCAATTTATAGTTGTGAGTTTGCGTCGTCCGATGATAGAATCAGCCGAACGCACAATCGGCGTTACTCAAGCACGAGGAGCTTACACTCAAGTTTTGGGGATTAAGTTACAATCATCCAATACATCTGCTTGAGTTTTTGTTAATAATAGTGTATAGACAAACCGGATTCGAGATCAGGACTCGGTATAGAATGACCTCCGAACAGATAATTAGACGTTCCGATATATTAAACACTCAGGTGATTACCCGCGACAACGGCAAGCGGCTAGGCATCATCAGTCAAGTCTGGGTTGATATTGATCAACGAGAGGTTGTGGCTCTTGGTTTGCGAGACAGCCTGATCTCCATTTCGGGCATACCGCGCTATATGTACCTCAACAATATCAGCCAGATCGGTGATGTCATCCTGGTTGATAACGAAGATGTCATTGAAGATATCGAAGTTGAATCTCTCAGTAATTTGATTAACTGGGAAGTAATTACAGAAACAGGTGAAGTCTTAGGCAAAGTTCGAGGCTTCAAGTTCAACGGCGAAAGCGGGAAGCTTGAATCTATAGTCATTGCTTCTTTAGGATTGCCCCAAATTCCCGATCAATTTCTGAGTACTTACGAGTTCTCAGTAGATGAAATTGTCAGCACTGGCCCTAATCGATTGATTGTGTTTGAGGGAGCCGAAGAACGGGTAAATCAGTTGACAGTTGGTTTACTAGAGCGCTTGGGTATCGGCAAAGCACCGTGGGAGCGAGATATAGAAGAAGAATATGGCGGCTATGCTCCACCGCGCCAAGTTGCACCAGGTAATCAACTGCCTAGCGGAGTGCCATTACAGCCACCCAGGCAAAAAGTTCGCGCTCCCGAACCCGTAGCGCGGGAAGAAGAATGGAATGAAGACTATGTGGAAGAGGAAAGGCCACAGCGTCAGGTAATGAAAGCGCGGCAGTATGAATCTATTCAATACGAAGAAGATGAGGAAGAAGATAACTGGAGCGAGGCAACTGGCAACGACAGGTATCAACAACCGCAGCCGCTAAAATATGAAGCCAAGCCCTATAACAAGCCTTATGTTGACGAATACGATGATTATGACGACGTAGACGGCGATGCTTGGGAAGATGCGCCAAAGCCTGTGAATATTCCTAAGAAAGTCAAGGAAAGACAGCCAGAATACGAAGAAGAAAGCGGATATTAAGTAATTTGTAATTTTCGGCTTAAATTACGAATTATTTCTTAGATAAGTTCAGCCCTCTCCCTACTTACAAGGAGGGGGCTAATTTTTTCTCTGCCAAAATCCCATCCTGGCAGGAAACGGATTTCGCTGTTGTTCTTGGGGCATCAGCGAATGGCACTAAGAAAAGGTATAGCTGAGTGCTGAGTGCTGAGTGCTGAGTAAAAATCCAGTTTTTTCAAGACTTTGAGCAATCAACACTGTCCTAATCTGTGTGACTACGGCTATAAATTGTTGAGCCAGCAAGAGAGCAGGGGCAATACTTTTGGGTTAAGGGGGAAAGGGGAAAGGGAAAAGGTTTGAATTTACCTTTACCCCTTACCCTTTAACCTTTCCCCCAGACCAAAAAAGAGATTGTTGGGTTTATCCGAAAAGTATTGAGAGCAGGGGAGCAAACAAGATGATGGAGAACTCTTGAGCAAAGTGCTTTGTTGCAAACTCTTTCCCCTCTGCCCCTCTGCTCCTCTGCCCCTCTGCCCCTCTGCCCCTCTGCCCCTCTGCAACCCTTATGCTGCCTACTATACGGCTTAACTTAGTGCCATTCAGGCATCACCACTGAGGATTTGCCATAATTAATGCCGTCGCCTGAGAGCTATCTAATGGATGGGAAAAAAAATATCCCTGCCCATATTCACAGTTCAACTTTCTCAACAGTGCTAGTTGCTCTTCTGTCTCTATCCCTTCGGCGGTTACATCCACACCTAATTTGTGTGCCAATGTAATAATTGTCTGAACAATATCTAAATTTCCATTATCAAAAATGCTTCCGCTAACAAAAGAGCGGTCTATCTTCAACTGATTAATTGGAAAGTGGTGGAGACGACCTAATGAAGAATAGCCCGTACCGAAGTCGTCAATTGCTAACTTAATTCCTAAATTTTTCAGTTGCTTTACCCTGATAATGGCTTGATTATGGTTTTCCATAATTACGCCTTCTGTAATTTCCAGCGTCAAATTCGGTGCGGGGAGTCCAGTGTCTCGGAGAACTTGATTGATGTGCGGCAGCAAGTTTTCTTCACTGAATCTAGTAGTACAAAGATTGACACTAATGGTCAAGGGATACTCAGCCAGATCCCCACACTTAGAGGATAATTGCTCTTGCCACTGCCGTATCTGACGACATGCCTCATACAAGACCCACTGCTCAATAAGGATAATTAGCCCGGTTTCTTGAGCAGTTGACATGAAATACTCTGGCAAAACAATGCCGTGTTTTGGATGTAACCAACGTACAAGCGCTTCAAAACCAGTTATCTTGCCATGACTAAGTGACACTATCGGTTGATAATAAATCCGAAACTCTTGAAGCTCAATGGCTCGGCGCAGCTCGTTAACCAACTCCAAGTGTGCCATTGCTTGAATATGCATATCAGTGTTAAAAATCTCATAGCACGCCCTGCCTTGTGCTTTAGCTCGGTACATCGCAATATCGGCGTCACGCAAGTAATCTTCTGGTTGTTTATAATCTGTTATGCTTAAAGCAATGCCAATACTCGCTGTAGTAGAGACTTCGTGCCCGTCTAGAACCACAGGAAGTGCCAGATTCTTTTGTATTCGCTCAACAACCCCTACTACTTCTAATACATCTCTAATTCCCACTAGCAAGATGATAAACTCGTCTCCTCCGAGCCGTGCAGCTATATCTGTGGAACGCAAGCATTCTTGAAGCCTTTGAGCAACCGTAACCAGTAATTGATCTCCAAATGTGTGCCCCAGGCTGTCATTGATCACCTTGAAGCGATCTAGGTCTAGAAACAAGACAGCAAATAGATAATCTGAATGCCGTTGGGAATAATTGACCGCATCTTCTAAGCGGTTCATAAATAAAGCGCGGTTTGGGAGTCCCGTCAGTACATCGTGAAACGCAAGATGTAGCAGTTGTGACTTGGCTCGTTTATGCTCTGTAACTTCACTCAGCAATTGCTGATTTGCTTTTGCCAGTTCCTCTGTGCGTTTCGCCACTTGTTCTTGTGCTTGTTTAGCTTCGCTGATATTACGCAGCAACCAACGCCAGCCTACCAACTTTCCTTGTGAGTCATACACTGGAGATACCTTGATACTAGCAGGAAAAGGTGTACCCAAACGTGGCTTGATGTCAATTATGCAGTCCTGTATCTGCTGGGAATTATTGATCAGGGAGCTAAATATCTGGTGGTCTTGTTGAGCAATAAACACAATTAATGGTTTACCTACCAGATATTTTTGGCCTATAGAGAGCATAGTTGCTGCTGCATAGTTAGCCTCTAGGATTTTCCCTACTGTATCAGTTACTAAGTAGCCATCCGGTGCAAAATCGAATAATTCTTGGTAACGTTGGCGTTCTATTTCTGCTTCCGCTCTTGTTACCTCTAGCTCCTCCGAGGCAGTCAATAGTTCTTCCACTGCCATTTGGAGTTCATCGAAAGCCTCTATTATTAGCTCTTGTTGTGAGTTCGGTTGAGTTGCTGTACGCTGCCATATTTTCCGTACCCGCGATCGCAATTCCTCTATCTGTTGGCCAAAGTTATCTACATCCATGTTGCTTGAGCTGCAAAAGTATGAAGCGTAAGTGGAAGTAATGCTCAAATCTAAATATCAGTATTAATAAATACTCGAATCCCGTCATCTATAGCAGGGTATACTTTTAATACTTATACTAATACTTATATTAATATTTATACTAATTCTATGTATGTAGATTATTTTGACCTGAACGCTAAAACAGTTTGTAACTAATTAGTAAACTATTCAGAAACTCCCCAAAAACTGCTAGCGTCAAACAAAGTAAAATAGCGCTGTGGATCTTCAAGCTTGAAAACCCGTTCTAATTACTGGCAATTGCTGCCTTATATCCGACTCCAGTGGCAAACCATTACCAAGGGGCTTATTGGTATCTTGGGATACGTGCTAGCGACTTTAGTATTAATTAATCTCGCTGGTAAATTGGCAATTCCCTTTGCTCAAGGTAATGTAGTCGCGATCGCTCAAATAACTGGCAGCTGTGCTTTAGTATTTCTTGTTAGAGGCTTGTTTCAGTCTATACAAGATATGTACATGGCAAAAGCTGCTTTGCAAGTTGCTTTTCATCTCCGCCAGCAAGTCTACGCACATCTTCAAAAGCTAAATCTCAGCTATTTTGAAACGGCAAAAGCTGGTGATTTATCTTACCGCCTCACCGAAGATGTTGACCGCGTTGGCGAAGTGGTAAATAAAGTATTTCACGACTTTATCCCCTGTATTTTGCAGTTGCTAGCAATTCCGATTTACATGATTTATCTGAATTGGCAACTGACATTAGCAACAGTGATAGTTGCGCCACTCATGGGTATTTTAGTTGGCTGGTTTGGCGAACGCTTGGGCAAGTATTCCTTAAAAAGTCAAAATCGCGTGTCGGGTTTATCAGCCATCCTTGCGGAAGTCTTCAACGGTATTCGTTTGGTACAGGCTTTTGCTGCCGAAAATTACGAAATTGCCCGCTTTGGCCATGAAGCAGAACGCAGCCTCAAAGCAAAATACTCAGCCGAACGCCTGAAAGCGATTCAGATTCCCATTGTGGGATTTTTGGAAGCCTTAAGTGCTTTAGCGTTACTGATTGTGGGAGCTTGGCAAATTTCCCAAGGTAACTTGACAGTGGCGAATTTTTTCAGTTATCTGGCGGCGGCAGCGCTGTTAATCGATCCCATTGGTCATACTACTAACAACTACAACGAATTTAAGCAGGGTGAAGCATCAGTTGACCGCGTTTTTGAATTGATGGCAATTCAGCCGACGGTAATCGAAAAGATAAATGCGATCGCTCTCCCCCCAGTCAAAGGCAAAGTAGAATATCGTCATATTTCCTTTGCTTATAAACCAGGTGAACCTGTCTTAAAAGATATCAGTTTATTAGTATCGCCAGGTGAAGCGATCGCTCTTGTGGGTGCTTCTGGTGCTGGTAAAACTACATTTGTGAATCTCTTACCCCGTTTTTACGATCCCGAAGTTGGTCAAATATTAATTGACGGGGTTGATATTCGAGATGTGAAGTTGCATAGTCTGCGGCGACAAATTGGGATTGTTCCTCAAGAAACCATCATGTTTTCCGGGACGATTGCTCAAAATATCGCCTTTGGACAATATATTTTTGACATCAAAGCAGTTAAAGAGGCGGCGAAAATTGCTAATGCCCATCAATTTATTAGCCAACTACCAGAAGGTTATAAGACTTGGGTAGGCGAACGTGGGGTAAACTTATCAGGTGGACAAAGACAAAGAATTGCGATCGCTCGTGCTGTTCTGCTCAATCCCCAAATCTTGATTCTCGATGAAGCGACATCAGCCTTAGATTCCGAGTCAGAAGCACTGGTACAGGAAGCGCTGGAAAGACTGATGGAAAAACGGACAGTATTTATTATTGCTCACCGTTTATCGACGGTTAGAAGGTGCGATCGGATTTTAGTTCTCGAACAGGGACAAATTGTCGAATCGGGAACCCATGAAGAATTATTAGCTCTAGAGCGTCGCTATGCGCGGTTTTATGCCCAGCAGTTTAGTTAGCAGTGGGGGAATGAGGAGGGCAACGAGAATAACCAATGCCCAATGCCCAATTCCCCTTTTTAATTTATCTCCTAGACTGAATTTCCTTGATTAAGTCATAAAAAGGTTGCCAATTATCTTCCTGAGCAATTGGTTCCCAAATGGATTCAATCACAGGTCTTAATAATGCCGTTTTGGGATTATGAACAGCTAGAGTTTGGGCAATTACATTAATGCGATCGCTATCAAAATAATTCAAGATTTTGTGATATGCTATGCACCAATCATCAAAAATTGCTGATGCGCCCGGTACTGGTACAATATCTGAATTATTCATTACAAAACCTGGTTCATCTCGCCATTTAGATGAAAAAGTGCGAGCCATCTCATAAAAGAATTGATGATAACCAACTTGGCTGGCTTTCAAGAATTCAATCGTGAGATTTAAGAGTTCTTCAGCTTGTGGATGTTGCAACTCCACAAAACCCAACTTCTTCAACATCAAAGAACTGTATTCAGCTTGATAATATTCATCAAACCTAGCTAAACTAGTCTCCATATCGCCTTTATTAATAATTGCCTTTAAAGGTTCCTGGAGCATTTCTAAATTTAGCTTGCAAATAATTGGTTGATTACTGTAACAGTAGCGTCCAGAATAGTCAAAATATGCAGCGATAAAGTATGGGTCATAAGTAGGGATAAATGCATAAGGCCCATAATCAAAGCTTTCTCCCGTAATCGACATATTGTCAGTATTCAGGACTGCATGACAAAAGCCAGCCGCCATCCACTGTGCTACTAGTTCTGCAACCCGTTTAACTAATTCGGCGTAAAAGAAGCCATATTTATCTTGTTCAGCACTTAAGTGTCGATAATACTGCTCAATTACGTGGTCTAATAACTTCTGAGTTAAATCTGGGCGCTGGAAATAGTGCAGTCGCTCAAAAGTGCCAAACCGAATATGAGAGCTGCTCATCCTAACCATCACAGATGAACGGGTAGGTGAAGGTTCATCGCCCCGCCAGAGTGGTAAACCTGTTTCAATCATGCTTAGACAGCGCGAGGTACGTACACCCAAGTAGTGCAGTGCTTCCGCAGCCAGAACTTCCCGCACGCCACCTTTGAGCGTCAGCATACCATCGCCACCACGGGAGTAGGGCGTTCTCCCAGAACCTTTAGTGCCAAAATCGTATAATTCGCCATCATTGGCGCGTACTTGCCCGTAGAGAAAGCCTCTACCATCACCCAACTGCCCGTTATATTCACCAAATTGGTAGCCGTGGTAACGCAGTGCTAACAACGGTTTGCGCCCTTGAAATTGGCCAAAGGCTGCGATGAAATCTTCGTCTTTGACTACTTGGGGGTCTAGACCAAAACGGGGCAATAGTTGATCGTTACGCCAACGCAGGAGGTGTTGGGGAAATTCAGCTGCTGCAACCTCATCGTAGTAGTCGCCTCCTAGAGATTCTAAGGCGGTTTCGTAGTTGAGGGAGAGAAAAGGATTGCTAGAATTCTTGTCGTTTGGAGTTTCAGCCAGAGTCATTACGAGCAAAGCTTAATTCATTCTTCCTTTAATACTACCTCTGGCTTCAGCATCATCAGCATAGACGCAAAAAGCGATCCATATCTAAAATCTGGCAACGTTGCTATCAAAATCGGGAGGCATTCTGACACAGAGGCGATCGCTAACCAGGCATTTTCACAGAGAGGCGATCGCTATCTTGCAGGAAATTACAAGGATCTCGGCTCGATACCAGATTGAGGCTCTCGGAGTCCAAAAGCCAGCAGCAGGATTAGTTAATAGTTCGTACACGAAGTTTTGGTCGAGTCACTCTCTACCACTGACTAATTTGTAGTTGTAGCGAACTGCCTGATAAAATCATCAGCAAGAAATTTCGGTTTTGTATTTTTTATTACTAGTAAACTTTACATTCAACCATGCTTTATCTGCCTGAAATTATTCACTAGATAGAGAAAGAAGTTTAGTAATAAAGAGTATTCTTTTGAAAACAAGAATAAGCATTTTTTTTCCAAATGCCAAATAATTTTTTTACACCAGTAGAAGAAAGAGAAAAAATCTTTTGCACAGAACTGGTTCAGTGCGGTGTGTTATATGAAAAAGCGGTTACTGCCGCTAAGATTTTAGCTTCTGGTCAGCCAGATGAGCTTTTGTCGTCTGAAGAGAGAAAAGTTGTTAAAAATGCCTGTGAAAAGTGGTTTGTAAATAATCAGCCCTATAAACTTTGAAGCTTATACACCCGTTTTGGGTTAGGCAACTCAGAATAACTATAACGCTGAAGCTGGCGTAATATCAATTTACATTGAAGTTGCATATAATAGAGCGTCGAGTGTGAGTGAGAC